>CAZOWD010000001.1:0-21091 GCA_964583225.1 uncultured Verrucomicrobiales bacterium
CGATGGGGAATCAAGCGGGAATTGTTGGAGCGTTGGTGATGGCGCGTGATTCTATCGTGTGATTTTATGGCGTGATTGAGCTGAGTCCTTTATCCGCGCAAGACCGTGAGAACGGCGACGCTGGAGGCTCCATTTTTGATGAGCGTTCGGGAGCATTCGTTGGCGGTGCTTCCCGTCGTGAATACGTCATCTACAAGAATGATGGGGTGAGACTGGATGGTGGCTTTGTGTTTGGCTTTTAAGTCAAAAGCTCCTTTGAGGTTTTTGAGTCGTTTGCTGCGGCTGAAACGCGTTTGGGTTTCGGTGTTGCGGGTTCGTTTGAGCGCGTTGAGCGTGGGGATGCCTGTTTGTTTTGAGATGTGGCGAGCGATTTGTTCGGATTGATTAAATCGGCGCATCCGTTGCCGTTTCCAAAAAAGAGGCACGGGAACTAAGATTCCATTTTTTCGATAGTTGTCGAATCGAGGATCTTCGAGCGCAAGGGTAGCGAGCCTTCCAAGCTCGGGCGCGAGGTGAATTTGGCGCAGGTATTTAAAATCGTGAATGAGTTCTCGGGCATTACCTTCGCTTTTGAGAGCCGCGCGTGCAAATTCAAAAGAAAAAGTAAGGTTGTGGCAATTGGGGCAGAGAAAGGAGTCGTTGATTTTTCCATCGAAACATTCTCCGCATTTTGAACAAAAGGGAGGTTCGACAATGGGAAGCTGGCTTTCACATGCAGGGCAGAGGTGCCGACCGTGGCTCAATGCAATTTCGCAAATTTGGCATCGGGCGGGATAAATGAAGTCGAGTATTCTGGAGAACCGGTTAGTCATCGGTTTCAACGTTTGATTGCTTGTAAACCCAAGCGTATTCTTCGGCGATTTGGCTTTCGATCGAGGTTTGTAGCGCGTCGGGAAGGACGGCCCAGGTGTAAGTTTCGATCTCGAAGTGCGTGCAGAAATCTGGGTGATGTTGTAAGTAGTCGAGCGCGTCTTTGGCGTGAGATTGCGTGGATTTTAGCGGAGTTTCGGGCTCGGCATAGAGGGGGATATGAAAATGGCAGCGGGCTTCGCTGGGCGTTTTTAGATGGAGCTGTTCCGTTTGAAGCGCTTCGAAAAATTGAGGGATGTCTGGGAATCGAGTGAGCTCGTTAGGCCGATCCTGAACGATGACTTGGTGCAAGTAGGTTGGTTCCTCAAATGCTTGAATGGCTTGGAGGGTATCGGGTGCAGTCGGGTCAAACGCGAGTGCGCTGGACAGGTGGATTTTAGAAATGCGGATGCCTGCGGAGCGAAACGCGTCGAGCGACTCACGGCAATTTTCAAACTCGAGAGCGAAGTGGCAGGTGTCGTAGTTGATGCCGATACGTTGGGTGATGATTTCGGTATCGAATCCGATGGACTCTGCCCACGCGTAGAATCTTTGAAAAAAGGAGAGTGTTTCCTCTGTGTTTTCAAAATACCCGAGCGGTTCGGGTTCTAGCCCGAGGTGAAGGTCTTTGCCAGAGCTTTGGGACATGAGTTCCAGAAATCCAGCGCATTGGTAGAGGTTGCTGAACATGGTAGATTCATCAGCGTCAAATGCTTTGAATGAACCGGGGAGGGTAGAGATAGACCCGTCAATGCCTTCGGGTAAAAGTTTGGATAGGATGATGGCGAGTTGGTTGGTGTAGGCGAGTCGTTCTGGGCTTGTCCAATCGGGCAGATACACATTTTCTTTGACCCTAGTCCCGTGGAAGTCGCCGTAGGGAAATCCGTTAATGGTGAAAACGTAGCAATTTTCCCGAGCGAGCCACGCTTGAAATGCGTGGAGCCGGTGCGGTTGTTGATCGGCATCAATTTCGAGTAGCTCGTTAGCTGCACGGGCGGAGAGTCGCAATCCGATGGCGTAAGGCTCGCTACCATTGGTGAGTTGATCCCTCACAGCGAGGGTGTGCGTTTGGAGCACCTGAAACGTTTCCTCCCAACTCTCTGCCGGGTGAATGTTGGTGCAGTAGGCGAGGTGAGCGGTCGGGCTGAGTTTCATTGTAAGATGGTTAAATCGGATCGGTGTGACGGATGTCTAAGATTTTGATGATGTTCGCAAAGGGGTCTGTGAAAAACAAAACAGCGTGGCGCCCTAAGATTTTTACTTCGATCATACGTCCGCGAGGATCGGGTTGACGGTAGTCTCCAACCGTGGACGGGCAGGATTTTAAGCGGTCAATAAATGCAATGATCGGCTCGGGGTGAGCCAGAGCCTTGAGGGCATCAACAGCGTGTGTGTTGAGGTAAAGCTGAGTTTCAAGCATCGGTTGGCGAAGTTGGTGAAGGGGTTAGGTTGATTCAGGTGTCTCCAAACTTTTTTTGGTCGATTCCCATGGTTCCCAGTTTTTAGGATCACCGTCCTCGATCCGCTTATGGATGTCAGGCATGACGAGTTTGTTCCGCTTGAGGCGTTCCATGAGAAGCATCCCCGCGAGCATATCTTGAGTAGCGGGGGGGAGTTTTCGGATGGTGTTTTTGAGTGATTCGAGTTCGTCGAGGTCCATGAGTTGGTGATCGAGGTTATAGGGTTTCTATCATTTTTTTGTGGACGGTATCGATGTCTTTGGAGGCATCGATGAGCTTGGCGAAAGGTTCGTTTTTGAGACTCTGAAAGAGGTCGTAGCAGAACTGGAGAGATTCGCGTTGCTCAAACTCATTTGCTTCGCCATCGCGGATGCCGATACGCTTGAGCGCTTGATCCACGGGGAGGTCGAGGATGAATAAAATATCAGGTTCGGGAGCAAAAGCTTCGTTGGTTTTCCGAATCATCGCAGGATCGATTCCGCGTGCGCCTTGGTAGGCCATGGTGGAGAAATAGTATCGGTCGAGGATGACGATACCTCCGCGCTTCATCGTGGGAAGAATGAGTTCTTCAACGTGCTGTTGGCGATCTTTGAGAAAAAGCTCAAGTTCTTCCTCGATGCTTAATCGTCCGGTTGTAGCACTGGCGCGGAGCTTGCTTCCCCACGGACCATTGGTGGGTTCAAAACTTTGCACGACATCGTGACCTTGTTGTCGGAGATACTCCGCAAGCATGGCGGCTTGGGTGGATTTGCCCGTGCCATCGATTCCTTCGATGACGATGAGTTTGCCTGGCGTGGTGACGTGCATTGGTTTGAAAAATAGAAATTACGCGTGTGTGCGGAGCCAACTAGCAATACCTCCAGCGACGTTATACGTGTTGGAGAACCCTTGGCTCATGAGGAACTGCTGCACGTGGGCACTGCGCGCGCCTGAGTGGCAGAGGAGAATGATTTCTGTGTCTTTGCCAGCGGCTTCAAGTTCGGGGATGATTGCTTGAAACTCGCGCATCGGAACGAGACGGAATCCGTCGATGCTACAAGATTGATGTTCAAATGGTTCGCGGACATCGATGAGAATGCCGTCGAATCCTGAATCGAGTTTGTTTTTGAGGGTGTTAACGCAAATTTCCATAGTTTGAGAGGTTGGTTTTTCTGTATTTTTAGAAGGTTTGGGAATGCCACAAAAGTCGTCGTAATCAATGAGTTCTGTCACGGTTGGATGTTCACCGCAAAGCGGGCATTCTGGGTCGCGACGGAGCGTGAACTCTCTGAATTTAGTTTGCAAGGCATCATAATGTAAAAGTCGTCCGAGCGGAGGTTCGCCAGCTCCGAGCAGAAGTTTAATGGCTTCCATGGCTTGAAGGCTGCCAATGATTCCGGGGAGCACGCCGAGCACGCCAGCCTCAGCGCAAGAGGGCACGGAGCCAGGATCGGGAGGCGTGGGAAGCATACACCGGTAGCATGGTCCGCCGAGATGGGGAGCGAAGACGCTGAGTTGCCCTTCAAAACGAAAGATTGAGGCGTAAATGTTGGGCTTTTTCAGGAAAAATGCGACGTCGTTGCTGAGATAACGGGTGGGGAAGTTATCGGTGCCGTCGATGATGATATCGTAGTTTTTAGCGATCTCCATGGCATTTTCTGCCGTGAAGTTGCAGGCGTGTTTTTCGATGATGACGTGCGGGTTGACGTCGAGGAGTCTGGCTTCTGCGCTGTCGAGTTTGCTTTGACCTAGGGTGGATTCTCCGTGGAGGATTTGCCGTTGGAGGTTGGACACCTCAACGATGTCAGAGTCCACTAATCCGATACGTCCTACGCCTGCGGCGGCAAGGTAGAGGGTGGAGGGGGAGCCGAGTCCGCCAGTGCCGATGCAGAGGACAGAGGACGATTTGAGTTTTTCTTGCCCCTCGAGTCCGACTTGAGAGAGGGAAAAGTGGCGGGCGTATCGGGCTTTTTCTAGGTTGGAGAGCATGGGGGAATTAAAAATGTAGCTTGCAAAGTTGGCTGGGTTTTGTGTTGGAAAAATTGATGATTACCGAGGTTAAAGTCCTAATTTTTTTTCGTGAGCGGGATCGGGTTGCGCTCCATTGGTGAGGGCTTTTCGGTAGGCTTCGATGGCTTTTGTTTTTTGCTTTTGGCGCAGGTAAACAACGGAGAGGTTGAAGTAGGCGTCCGCCATGGTGGGGTCGAGCTTGATGGCTGTTTTAAAGTGTTCTTCCGCTTGTTTGTAGCGGTGCCCTACGCCCGCGAGGTTGCCGAGGTAAAAATGAGCTCGTGCGTTGTCGGGGTTGATGTCGAGTGCTTGTGAGAACGAGTTGCGCGCGGCGTCGAGATCGTTGTTTTTGTATTGTGCAAGCCCGAGCATGTAGTGGGCGTAACCGCTGTTTTCCCGCATGGTGATCGCTTCTGAGAAGATGTTGATGGCTTCTAAATAATGTTGGGTTTTGAGCTCAAGAACGCCTCGGTTGCACAGGGTTGGGAAGTGACCGGGGAATTGTTCATCCATATCGGCTAGGACTTGGCGTGCCGCTTCGTAACGTCCTTTGAGGTAGAACCGTTTAACGAGTTTGTTGTAGTCTGAGATGTTTTTCTCTAGCTCTGATTCAAATGCTTTGGCGTGGGCTGGAGAAACGCGTTCGGGGCTTGTAAACTCGCGGTCGGGGCGTCGCTTGACGATGAGTCCTTTTTCTTCCTCGGTGAGTTCCACTTTGGTTTTTCGGATGTCATCCATCGCCTCAACAATGCCAGGGATGATTTTTTTTGATTTTTGGTATGTGTCCCAGAGGATTTTTTCGGCGGTTTTTTGGCGTTCTTGAGCTGCGATCAGTCGCTTGACTGTAGCTTTGAGAATTTCCACTTCTTCTTGGCTGACGCTTTTGTCTTCAGAGTTTTTAGCTGAGGCTAACTCTGCTTCTGCATCGCGGAGTTGACTTTCGAGAGATAGGATTCGTTTGCTGTGGCGCGTGCGCTCTTTTTGATAGCGGATGATGCGGGTTTTTGCGACGGCGAGATCACGTTTCGCTTCGAGGAGTTCGTCCTGAGACGCGTTTGCTTTTTTTGTCAGGTATTCGAGCCGATCTTGGGTTTCTTTGAGTTCCTTCCCGAGGCGCATGTTTTCGGTGATGAGTTTTCGGACGCCGGCGGAGTCGTTTTGTTTGAGGATGCTTGCTAGAGAATCGCGCTCGGTGCGCAGGGCATCGCGTTCTTTTGTAAGTTCCTCGATCGTGGATTTTGATTCTTCGAGTGTGCGTTGCATTTGCGCCATTTGCGCTTTTGCTTTTCCGAGTTCAACTTGGGTGTTTTTGAGGGTTTTGGTGATGTTTTTAAGTTCTTTGCGGAGTTCGCGGACGACTTTGTTATCGCTCGCTTTTTGAATCTCCATGGTCTTTTGGATTTCAGCAGCTCGGCGTTTGGCGAAGGCTGCCTCCTCTTGGTATTTTTGAGCTTCCTTTTGCGCTTTTGCTAAGCGTTGCATAGTGCCTTTAAGAGACATAGCAGTGATGCTGAGCTCCATGGAAATGGTTTTGTTTTTTCTAGCGAGCTCATCCATGTCTTTCTGGAGCGGCGCGCGCGCTAAGATGTCGCGGATGGTCGCAATTTCGCGATCTTTTGCTGCAATTTTTTTGATGAGCCGTTGTTGTTCGGCGCTGTCATGTTTTTTGTTTTGCTGTTTAACCTGTTCGAGTTGGGCTCGAAGTTTTTCGTTGGCGCGTTGGAGGTTTTTAAGTTGTTGTTGCTGTGCCCGAATAATGACTTGCTTGTAGTCTTTGACGGTGGATTGTTCCGTTTTTTTTGGGGCTGTAGAAGATTTAGCCGTATCTTGATGTTGAGCTTTAGAGGTGCCTGTTTTTGCGTGCCCCGATCCTTTGGGGGAGCCGAGGGATTTGTTTGGTTTGTCGGGAGACCCCTCCACAAAATCTTGAGTTTTAGCTTTGTTGCGAGCTAGTTCGGCCATGGCAGCCGCTTCGACGTGTTGGATCGCTTCGCGGGTGCTGATTACCCGTCGCTTCACCATGTCGGGTTTCCAATTTGCATGGAATTTGGTGATGATGTCGTAGTATTTGGCGGCTTGTTTGTATTTGAGGCGCGCTTCGTTGAATTCGTTTTTTTTCTCCAATTTTTCAGCATCGCGGATGGTGAGCCAGGCTTGAAAAAAGATATCGGCAGGATCCAAGGCATGCGGGTCCTGCTGCGCAGAAACTGGCAGGAGAGCCAATCCTAGAAAAAGGAAGAGGTAAGCTATCCTCTGGAGCAGTAGATGTGGTGCGCTCATGAACGGGTGAGCGTGTAGCCAATTTAAGCGAAACTGGCAAATGGAAAAATGATTCTCATGATTCTCGATTGGGCTGATTTTTTCTAGCGATAAGATCGAAAATGACCTTGCTAAATCACAAATGCTTTTTAGGTTAGAAGTATGAAGCTGAAATTTTGTGGTGCTGCCGGAACGACGACGGGCTCTCAGCATTTGCTGGAGGTGAATGGAACGCGTATTTTGCTCGATTGTGGACTTTATCAGGGTCGGCGGAAAGACGCTTACGAAGTGAACTGTTGTTTCCCTTATTTTGATCCTAAGGAAATCGATGTGGTTGTGCTCTCTCACGCTCATATCGATCACTCAGGGAACTTGCCCAATCTTTGCGCGAAAGGGTTTGAAGGTAACATTTATGCTACTTTTGCTACTCGAGATCTCTGCCAAGTGATGTTGGCGGACAGTGCGCGGATTCAAGCCTATGATGTGGAATGGCTCAATAAACATAGGAAGAGGAAAAATCTTCCTCCTGTAGATCCTCTTTACACGGAGCAAGATGCCCAGCGTTGTCTTACTCAATTTATCAACATGGGTTACGATCGCCCAATGCTTATCGCGCCCGGTGTTACGCTTAGATTTATTGATGCGGGGCACATTCTTGGAAGCGCTCAGATCCTCCTTGAAATTGAAGATGAGGATGACGGAAAAACCAAACGGTTTGTTTTCTCTGGGGATGTGGGTCGAGGAAACAATGATTTGTTGAATGATCCTGCTCCCATCGAAAACGTGGACTTTTTGCTCATGGAGAGCACCTATGGTGGGCGCGAGCATGAACTTGAAGCGAGTGCGGATAGTCGTATTGCCGATGCCATCAATAAAGCCGTGGAGCGAGGAGGTAAGATTATCATTCCTTGTTTTGCCGTAGAACGGACCCAGCAAATCCTCTACGTGCTTAATCGGCTTTTTGAGGAGGATCGGATCCCAGAGATCCCAGTGTATGTGGATAGTCCGCTCGCTGTGAGTGCTACGGAGATTTTCCGACTGCACCCAGAGTGTTTTAACGAAGAGGTGAATGAGTTTCTCTTTGAAAAAAGCAATCCGTTTGGATTTGAGGGCTTGGAACTTATCCGCACCGTCAGCAAATCGAAAAAATTAAATGCGAGCGGTCAGCAGGCGATTATCATTTCGGCGTCTGGCATGTGCGAGGCGGGTCGTATTCTCCATCACCTTAAAAATGGTATTTCTAATCCAGATAATACAATTCTTTTTGTGGGGTATTGCGCGGAGAACACACTTGGTTGGAAAATCCGACACAAGGAACCCGTTGTTAAGATTTTTGGAGAACCCCACGCTCTCAAAGCGAAAGTGGAGATTATGGACTCCTTTTCTGGTCACGCCGATCACTCAGAGCTTTTGGATTATTTCCAAGCTTTGGGAGGACCTAAATCGCATGTGTGGTTGGTTCATGGAGAAACTTCTCGCTCGGAGAAACTTCAAACTGCGTTACGAGAAATTCACGATCAGCCCATTGATCTTGGCGTTCTAGGGGAGGAAGTCGTTTTTTGATCTCCTCCTCTGAGGTTGCGGAACGGAACTGAGATTTTAGCTCAGTTCCGCTTCGAGTTTTTCGATTTTATCGTTGATCTCATCCCAGCGCGTGTAGGCTTTTTCCAGCTTTTCGCCAAGGGCTTGGTAAGCGTTAGATGCCTGTTGTAGCTTGTCTGCGTCGGCCGAAACTTCGGGGTCGGACATGTGTTGAGTGAGCGCTGTTTGGGCGGACTCGAACTCGGCGATGTTGTTTTCGAGCGTTTCGAGTTCGGTTTGGAGCGGTTTGAGAACCTCGGAGCGTTTGCGGCGTTTTTCAGCTTCGATTTTCCGTTGTTCCTTTCGGTTGACTGAACCAGTAGAAGCGTTGGAGTTGTTTGTTGTAGGGAGCCCTTTGGCTGCATTTTTAGCAGCGAGTTTTTCAGCTTCCGTTTTTTCCAAGTAGTAGGTGATGTTTCCTGTGA
This sequence comes from uncultured Verrucomicrobiales bacterium, assembly GCA_964583225.1. Classification (GTDB taxonomy): domain Bacteria; phylum Verrucomicrobiota; class Verrucomicrobiia; order Verrucomicrobiales; family Akkermansiaceae; genus Oceaniferula. Next base: position 8,564 of record CAZOWD010000001.1, read on the forward strand.
AGATCCTCGGAGGATGCCCTTGTCTGAACTCTAGAGTTTTGTTTACGATCGGGTCGAGAAATGCGCGGTTGTGGGAAACAATGAGATAAGATCCAGGGTATTCGCGCAGGGCGTTTTGGAGCACTTCCTGAGATTGAATGTCGAGGTGGTTGGTTGGTTCGTCGAGAATGAGGAAGTTTGCGGGGCGGACGAGCATAGAAACGAGCGCAACCCTTGAGCGTTCACCGCCGGAGAGCACGCCGATGCGTTTGAATACATCATCGCCACGGAAGAGGAAACACCCGAGAAGGTTTCGTGCCAGTGGGGCGTTTTCGCGGGATGCTGCACGCTCGACACATTCCAGCACGGTGAGGTCGGGGTCGAGTTCGTCGGCGTGGTTTTGGGAGAAAAATGACACTGCCGAGTTGTGGCCGAGTTTAAATGTGCCTGAGTCGGGAGCTTCTTGGCCGGTGATGAGTCGGCAAAATGTAGATTTTCCCGCTCCGTTTGGACCTACGATTGCCATGCGCTCACCTTTGGTGATTTCAAAATCAAAATCTTCAAAAATGACAATATCTCCGTAGGCTTTGCAGGCCTTTTCTAGGACGGCAACGGTTTGTCCAGAGTTGGGGGGCGTAGGAAAGCGGAAGTTCATGACAGCATCGTCTTCCTCGATGGTAATGAGTTCCATTTTTTCGAGTTGCTTGATGCGACTTTGCACTTGTTTTGCCTTTGTAGCTTTAGAGCGGAAGCGGTCGATGAAATCTTGAGTTTGTTTGATTTCGCGCTGTTGTGCTTTGTATTGTTTTATGAGGATTTCTTTGCGTAGGGCGGATTCCTTAACATAAAACGAGTAATTGCCAGCGTATTCTTCTGCGCGACCGTGGTGAAACGCAATTGTGCGCGTCGTGAGCATGTCGAGGAGTGCGAGATCGTGGGAAATGATGAGAATGGCGCCTGGGTAGTTGACCAAATACGACTCCATCCATTTTTGGGAATCGATATCGAGGTGGTTTGTGGGTTCGTCCAGAAGGAGAACTTCGGGTTGTTGGAGGAGGAGTTTGGCAAGGGCGATGCGCATTTGCCATCCACCAGAAAATTCTCCGCAATCGCGAGTGAAGTCGGAGCGTTTAAATCCAAGTCCTGTGAGAACCGATTCAATCCTTGGCTTGATTCGCCCTGGATCAGCATCTTGTAGTTTGAGTTCTAAATCGCCAATTTCATGCAGTAATTCGGAATAGGGGGCGGATCGAGGATCGAGATCGTGAAGTTTCTCGGCTAAGGAATCGATGTCTTTTTGGAGGTTTTGAGTTTCGGCGAATGCCGATTCTGTTTCGTCCCAGAGCGAAATGCCTTTGATGTGAATTCCCTCTTGGGGCAGGTAGCCAACGTGGCAGTGTTTGGGTTTGACGATACGTCCTGCGCTGGGCTCTATGATATTGGCGATACACTTCATGAGGGTGGATTTTCCCGCCCCGTTATGACCCGCAAACGCGATGCGCTCTTTAGCGAGCACCGTGAATGAGAGATTATTGAAAAGAACCCGTGCTCCGTATTCGACGCGTAAATTTTGAACAGCCAACATAGCGCGGAGGGTTCTGCCAGAATTCTTATGATGCACAATGGTAATTTTATTTTTCCCAAAATTAGTCCAGTTTCAGTAGATGCGGGAATGCTCTGAAGTTTTGTGTCTTAGTTTGTTTGTTTTTGTAATGGAAATTTGGGGGATGTGGCTTAGATTGGAGGTGTTCGCATTTTGTGGGCTTTGAACTTTAAATTAAATATAATGATGTCTCCTCTATTGATTGTTTCTCTTGCACTTGTCGGAATCGCCCTTTTGGTCGTTTTTTGGGTGATCGGTGTGTATAACGGATTGGTTAAGCTACGGAATCGCTATAAAAATGCCTTCTCCCAGATTGATGTGCAGTTGAAGCGGCGATACGATTTGATCCCGAACTTAGTTGAAACGGCTAAGGGGTATATGAAGCACGAGCGCGAAACTTTGGAGGCCGTGATTCAAGCTCGCAATATGGCAAGTAGTGCTCGGCAGGGTGTGAATACGGAAGATGCTTCATCGATGCAGGCGCTGATGGCTGCCGAAGGAAGTTTGGGTAGCACGTTGGGGCGTCTGTTTGCGCTTTCTGAAGCTTATCCAGATTTGAAGGCCAATGCCAATATGATGCAGTTGAGTGAGGAATTGACCTCGACCGAAAACAAAGTGTCGTTTGCTCGCCAATCTTACAATGATGCCGTTACGGCTTACAATACGCAGCGCGAAGTGTTCCCTTCTAATATCATCGCAGGAATGTTTAATTTTACTCCAGCTTCCTTGTTTGAAGTGAAAAATGAGCAGGAGCGTGAGGCTGTAAAAGTTGAATTTTAAGCGGTTTTGATTCTCTGACCTTCGATTGCTCAAAGTTTGAGTGATGGAGGGTTGGAGTGCAACTTGCCATGAATTTTTTTGAAGCTCAAGACGAGGCGCGTCGCAGGACGCGGTGGTTGGTGGTGTATTTTGTGTTGGCTGTGGTCGGTGTGATCATGGCCATTTATGGGATCGTGGCGGGAGTGATGGTGTATTTGGGGGAGTCTCCAACACTGTGGATTCCTGATATGTTTTTATACACTGCGCTAGGAACTGGGGGGATGATAGGCATGGGGAGTTTGTATAAAACGATGCAACTTAGCGGTGGCGGATCTGTCGTAGCTCGCGATATGGGAGGACGTCAGGTGGACCCGCACACGACCGATCGAGACGAGCGTCGTTATGTCAATATTGTTGAAGAAATGGCGATTGCTTCGGGTGTTCCTGTTCCTGAAATATGGATCATGGATGATGAAATGGGCATTAACGCCTTTGCAGCGGGGACTGAGCCTGGAAATGCCGTTGTGGCGGTGACGCGAGGATGTATTCAATCGTTATCCCGCGATGAACTTCAAGGGGTGGTGGCGCATGAGTTTAGTCATATTCTCAATGGAGACATGCGTCTCAATATGCGTCTGATGGGTTTTCTTTTTGGGATTTTAATGATCTCAATGATCGGGAAAATGTTAATTTACGCCTTGAGGTATATGCCGATGCGGAGTTCTAGGAACGATAAAGATGGCGGAGGTGTGGGGTTGGTTATTGTTCTGTTTCTTGCTGGGCTTGCGTTGATGATCGTGGGTGGTGTTGGGGTGTTTTTTGCGCGCTTGATTCAGGCTGCTATTTCTCGCCAGCGCGAGTTTTTGGCGGATGCGTCGGCGGTGCAATTTACTCGGAATCCAAATGGCATCGCGAATGCCTTGAAAAAAATTGGTGGGCTTTCGGAAGGATCGGCCATTCATTCGCCTAAGGCATCGGAGGCGAGCCATCTCTTTTTTGCCGAAGGCGGGATGTTTAGTTTTGGCTTTGCAACCCATCCTCCTCTCGATGTGAGGATTCGGGCGATTTTAGGGGATTGGGATGGGGAGTTTGTGGAGCCTGAACTTCATGAAATAGCATCGGGGAGCAAGGTGTCTCATTTTTCTGGAGTTTCGGATGATGCTCGGGTGAGCGGATTGAACGAAGGCGGTGCACGCCCCACACCTGCACCGGTTTCGAGGAATGAAGCCGCTGGATTTGGAAAAGAGTCACAGGTGGATGTGAATATTGGTCAACTTCTTAGGCGGGGGCTTCGGCCTGAATGGGTGAAGGCATGCCGTGACCGACAAGATGCGCAGGCGCTTATTTTTGGTTTGTTGTTGGCGGAGGATGACCGCCTTCGCCAAGAAGAAATTGATTTCCTTTTGGAGAATGTTGGTGCGGACGCTACGAATTTAGCCGAGTATTGGAGCCATGAACTGAGCGGGCTTCATTCTTCTGTCAAAATAGCATTGATTGATCTGTCGATCCCTTCGCTAAAACATTTATCACCAGCCGAGTATGAGCGGTTTGTTAAAGTAACGCATTGGTTGATTTCGAGCGATGGTCAGGTGAATCTTTTTGAATTTATGTTACAACGGGTGGTGCAACGCCATTTGGATACCCATTTCAGGCAGAGGCGCATGCCTAAGATCCGTTACCATCGCTTAGATGATTTGCAGTATGAAGCGAATGTGCTGCTGACCACGATGGCTGCGTTGGGTGGAATGCATCAAATGGAGGCGGCTTATGCTGACGCCTTAAAAGAGGTGTCGTGGTCGATTCAACCGCTCCCACCCGAGGAATGTGGTCTAGATAAAATCGAAGCCGCTTTGGAGAAATTTGATGCTGCAACGCCTTTGGTGAAACAGCAACTGCTCCGCATGTGTGGACAGGCGGTGATGCACGATGGCGTTATCGAAAGCCAAGAAGCTGAACTTCTTCGCGCCACAGCGGATTCTATCGGTTGCGCCGTTCCTCCATTTGTGGTGAACCACTGATCCCAACCACTGATCCTTATTCCTGAAGGTAGGTTTTGGGTTTGTAAACCATAGAGAATGGGAAGAAGAGCAGGGTTGTGATAATCATCAACTTGGTGAAAAACCAGAAGTAGGCGGCTCCTTCGAGACGCGTTTGACCACCTGCATAAAAATCTGTGTGGAGTGTGGTTTGGGGCTCTGATTTAGCGGGGGCCGCTTTGAGCAAGCCGAGCTTTTCTTTTTCGCGATAAAGCCATGTTCCTTTTTCTATGGCTTTGTGTTCATTGACGGTCATGATCACTCCGAGATCCCACTGAGTGAGGTGAGTTTTATCGGGACCATCCGATGAAATGCGAGCTTTGTTGGAGCTGATGAGCGTGTAGCGAAGTGGGTTGCCCCAAGGATCAAGAATGCTGGAGAGCGCTTGGTTGCCCGCTACTGTATTTGGAAAGGCGTTTTTGGATTCGTAGATCGTTTGAATGGCTTGGGCGCTTTCCGTGAGAAGGTTGGAAACCTGAGATTGGATGACGTTGTCTTTGAGCGTGAGGTCGTCAGAAGTATTCATTTTGCCGTCGAATCCGGCATTGGGTTTGCCTTCTTCAAGCGTGACGTGGGGAATTTCAATGTAGAGGTTGATGATCCCAGTGAGAGCATTTCCCGCAAAAACGGAAAGTAAGTAGATCCCCATGATGAATGATTTCATTTTGAGAGGCGACTGCGTGTAGGCAAACTCAAGGCAGACGATGGAGACCAAAATTTCAGCCGCTGTGAAGATGAGAAAAGCGAGGAGGAGCCACCAAACGCTTGGGGTTGCCCCTTGATCGATGGATTCTTGTGCCAGAGAAATCGTGACATAAGCCCCGATCATGAGAATAAATCCAAACCCAATTTTTTTAAGAGGCGTGAGGTTGATGACTTTGCTGGCGGTGGGGTAGATCACCCACGTGAAGATCGGGATGAGAACGAGGATGAGAAACGGGTTGGCCGCTTGGATTTGGGATGGCAGAACCTCTATGCTTCTGATTGATTCAGGTAGAAAAGAGAAATCGAAGATGTGACGATCCATTTTTTCTGCCTGAAAGATGAGCGATGAGGACGTTTGGTTAAACAGGCACCAGAAAATGGCGACAAAAAGAAAAAGTGGGATGAGTTTGCCAATCGCTCCACGGCCATCTTTGCTTTTGAGTTCCGTGATAAAGCTGTGGCGGTGAGGGGGGATGTGGGCGTATTTATAACGACCAAGCCAAAACATAAATGTAGCGAAGAACATCAGTGCGCCTGGGATACCAAAGGCCCAGTGCGGCCCATACCATTTTAAAATGAGCGGAATGCAGAGGGATGCGATGACGGAGCCAAAGTTGATCGAAAGGTAGAAGATATTAAAAATCTTAGTGAGGAGGTGTTGGTTTCTTTTGCCAAACTGATCGCCTACGTGGGCTGAAACACACGGTTTGATACCGCCTGCACCGATAGCAATTAAGCCAAGTCCAGAGAGTAGCCAAAATTGAACGGATCCCGCAACTCCCATGAACGCCAACGCAACGTGCCCTAGACAGTAAACGATGGATAGGCGGATAATGGTGGAATATTTTCCCCAAAAGATATCTGAAATGAGAGCTCCAAAAAGCGGGGTGAGATAAACCGCCGCTGTAAAAAAGGAAACGTAGACGGTGGCTCGTGTGTTGGAAAGCGACTCACCACCCAAAACTTCCAAATAATTGGCAAGAAAGATGGCGAGAGCCGAAGTCATTCCGTAAAAAGAAAAACGCTCTGCGGCTTCGTTTGAAATGATGTAAGCGATGCCGGTGGGCATCTTGTCGGTGTCGGAAGGATGAGTTCGGAAAGACATAACAGCAAAGGGAGTGGGTATCGGGTGGAGGGGTGAAGCTAGTTTTTAGCGTTTAAAATTTGAGGAAGTTCGAGAATCGAGTGGATCAAGTGATCGGGGGATTCTGCTTTCAGTGCTGGCAGGTCGTGGTATCCCCAAGAAGCTCCGATGGCGAGCATGCCCGCATTCCGAGCGGTGGCGATATCGATGGTTGAATCTCCGAGGAAGGCAATTTCGTGAGGTTCAAAACCTAAAGATTGAGCGATTTTGAGGGCTCCTGTTGGATCTGGTTTCACAGGGGTGCCTTCCCGTTGACCTAAAACTTCAGCGAAGTGGATTTCGGGTAAAAGGAAATCGGTCATTTTTCGGCAAAAAATATCAGGCTTGTTGGAAAATACGGCGAGTGCCAGTTGTTGATCTGCCAACTTGCTGAGAACTTCCTTGATGTTGGGGTAGGGGGTGCTTCCGGTTTTCCACGTTTTAGCGTAATCGTCGCTTGTCTCTTGGACGATTTGAGATTGCATTTCGGGTGATGTTCCCTTTGGCGTGGCTTGGGCGATAAGATTGCGGATACCGTGTCCTATAAATCCGCGGACGGCTGATTCGCTATGGGTTGGAAGGTTGTGAGCGCTTAGAACGCGATTTAATGAGTCTGCGAGCCCAGGGAGAGAATGAATGAGGGTTCCATCAAGATCGAAAATAACAGCGCGAATCATAGTGATTGTTTATCTGAGAGTGGAAAGAAAGGCAAGCCTCATGCGTTGGATCAAAAAAAGACCTCCGATGCAAGGTGCTCGGAGGCCTTTGAATCTTGTATTTCTGTTAAGCGTTATTTCTTGGAAGTTTCTCCAACGCGATGAACGTGAACATCGCTCTGTGGGTAAGGGATGGAGATGCCTTTTTTGTCGAAGGTCTTTTTGACGTTTTCGGTGAGGTCGAAGAAAATCCCCCAGTAATTTGAGGCGTCAGCCCAGACTCGAACGACGAGGTTGACGGAGCTGTCGGCCAATTCTTTAACCGCAATCAATGGCTTGTGGTCTTCATCCGTGAAAATGCGCTCGTCTGCTTTGATGAGCTCCATGATGGTTTCCTTTGCAAGATCAATGTCGTCGTCGTAGCCAATTCCAAAGAGGAAATCGACTCGGCGTGTGGGCTCTGCAGAGTAGTTGGTGATAGCTCCAGTAGCCAGCGGGCCATTGGGGAGGATGATGCGTTTGTTGTCGCCCGTGTTGATGATGGTGTTAAAAATTTGAATGCTTGAAACTTTTCCCAAGTGCCCTTGCGTTTCGATGAAGTCGCCAATTTTGAAGGGCTTGAGGATGAGAAGGAGAACGCCTCCGGCAAAGTTTTGAAGTGTGCCCGAAAGAGCCATGCCAACGGCGAGTCCTGCGGCACCGATGATGGCGACGAGTGAGGTGGTTGGGAATCCTGCAATCCCTGCAGCCGTTACAAAGAGGAGTGCTTTGAGCCCCATGCTAGTAAGGCTAAGGATGAAGCTCTCCAATGCTTCATCGAAGTCGGCTTTAAGGAACCATTTTTCCAAGCCTTTGTGGATGAGTTTAATGATTTTCCAGCCGATCCAGAAGACGACGATTGCGAGAAGAAGCTTGGTTCCATGGGTGGTGATTGCCGAAATGGCTTGGTTCACCATTGCGTTAGTATCAATGTCTATGTTCATAATAAGTGGGTTTTTGTTGTTTAGTTTTCTTTGAGAATTTTTGGTATTTCATCGAGGGAAGTGATGAAGACATCAGCTTCCTCGTGAACTTTTTTGCGGTCGGCGTAGCGGCCGAATCCTATAAATAAATCGACTTCGCTTTTTGTTTCTAGATCTGAAATGCCATCGCCCACCATCACTATTTTGGTGGGGTGAAGTTCTTTTTTGAGTTGGGCGATGACTTCGGGCTTTCCTCCGTTTCGAGTAGGTGGAGCCGAGGTGTCAAATCCCGCATAAGAACCATCGGAGTTGAATTTTAATGGGACCGCATCAACGCGATCGATACCAAGATGCTTGGCAAGGGGTTCTATCACCTGAGTGAGTCCCCCTGAGATGATGGAGATTGTCCAGTTGTCATCCCGAAGTTGCTTGAGCGTTTCGATGGCGGTCGGCTCGATTTCATCAATGTAGAGTTGGGCAACTTGTTGGCAAGTTGCTTGGTCGGGTTGAATGATGTCGAGCCGGCGAGCGAAAATCTCATCGAGCGGGATCTTCCCGTCCATCGCCGCGTTGGTGAGGTCCTTTATTTTTTGAAATGTATCCTCACCGCATTGGCGTGCAAGTTCGTCAATTCCCTCGATGGCGGAAAGGGTTGAGTCGCAGTCGAAAACGATGAGTTTCATAATAAAAAAGATGGTGTTTATTTCTTTCCGTAAACGGCGTCGGGATCGAAAGTGAGATCGGTCTCTGTGAGTTTGAGAGCAACAGGATCTGTGCCACTTTCGAGGTCAACTGAGCGGTAGAAGCAAGTGCTGCGTCCTGTGTGGCATGCTCCAGCACCGATTTGTTCGACGTAGAGAATGAGAGCGTCTTGGTCGCAGTCTGTGCGGATTTCGCGAATTTTTTGCACGTGTCCAGAAGTGGCCCCCTTGTGCCAAATCTCTTGGCGGCTCCGCGAGTAATAAACGGCTTCTCCAAGTTCGAGAGTCATTTTTAAGGATTCCGCGTTCATGTAAGCGAGCATGAGCGGTTCCTTGGTGGTGGCGTCCATGGCTAGGGCAGGGATGAGGCCGTTGGCATCAAATTTAGGACATAATACGAGGTTTTCTTCGAGTGATTTTTTATCTTCACTGGATCCAAATGATATAGGGGAGGATGGTGTTGCCATGCGAGGGGTGTATCATTTTTCTTCGTTCTGTCGAGTCTAGGGTCTGTGTGTTTTTGTGAAAATCGTTGCGTTTGCTTAGAAGTGTCATGGAATTTCGATGAAATGGTTCGACAAATGAGGATTTTTGAGTGAGTGTTCGGCGCTGTTCATACAGCACCACTCTTAGTTTTATGAAGAAACAATCCATTTTTAACATCGTGGCCGTTGGCCTACTTCTCACGTTGACCTCAGTTTCCTGTGCTGTCGCTAAGACGGACTTTAATGAGGTTGGAAAGCAGATGGTGATCATGCTTCGTAATAGCCATTACGAGCGGTTTGCTTTTGATGAAGAATTAGGGAAGCGGTTTTTTGATTCCTATATGAAGGAGCTTGATGGTGGAAAGCAGTATTTTTTGCAGTCCGATGTAGATGGTTTTCGCAAGAAATATGGAAATAATTTGCACCAATTGCTGTTGGCCAGCAAATCGATGGATGCTGCAAAAGAGATTTTTGATGTGTATAAAAAACGCGCCAATGAGCGGATCCACTATGCGCAAAAACTTTTAAAAAATGAGTCTGAGTTTACGTTTGATAGCCATCGGCATATCATGATTAGCCGAAAAAATGCCAAGTGGCCGGCTAATGAAAAGGAGGCGTTGCAACTTTGGCACGATCAAGTGGAGCAGGCATTGTTGAGTGAAACTCTTCGCCGTGAAAATATTGCAGATCTCGCTAAAAAGCAGGGGAAGAAAAATCCCATGATTGGAAAGAACCCTCCAGGGAAGATGATTTCGCTTCGTTATGAGCGTATTCTTCACTCGATCAACGCTGAGACTGATGAAGATATTGCGGATCAATTTTTATCGGCTGTCGCTAAAAGTTACGACCCGCATACCGATTATTTTAGTAAGTCGCAAATGGAGCGGTTTATGTCGGGAATGCAGAATTCCTTGGTTGGAATTGGTGCTCTCTTGCAGGCCGAAGATGATGGAGCCACTAAAATCACAGGAATTGTAGTGGGAGGACCTGCCGATAAAAGCGGACAATTGAAGCTTAACGACCGGATTGTCGGGGTGGATACTCTGAACAAGGGAACGGACGAAGCGATGGAGGATATCATGTTTGCGAAGCTCGATCACGTGGTTGATCTCATTCGCGGTAAGATGAATACTTCTGTTCGCCTGAAGGTCGAACCCGCAGACGGCGCCCCTGGAGAAATAAAGTTTGTCGTGATTAAGCGGGGCAAGGTTGAGATGAAGGATGAGCTAGCCAAGGCCGAGGTGATTGAAATGAATCGCGCCGATGGTAAAAAAATGCGTTTAGGTTGGATCACCCTTCCTTCGTTTTATGCAGATTTTGAAACTTGGAAGACTCGTTGTTCCGTCGATATTTTGAAGCTGCTGTTTCGTTTGAGGGAAGAAAAAGTGGAAGGTTTGATTTTGGATCTTCGTGGAAACGGTGGTGGATCTCTTGAAGAAGTTCGTCGGATGACCGGATTTTTCACGGGAGAAGGACCCGTTGTGCAGGTGAAAAACACCCAAGGCCGTATCGAGGTCAAAGATTCTTCGAACCAAAAACCTATTTTTAATCAACCTATGGTGGTTCTGATTGATAAAACGAGTGCCTCCGCCAGTGAGATTTTGGCAGGTGCGTTGCAGGATTACAACCGTGCGGTTATCGTGGGGGATACTTCAACCTTCGGAAAAGGCACAGTGCAACAGCCTATGGAAATCCGTAGAATGATGCCATTTATGTCGGATGCGCGTCGGGCCGGTGTGTTGAAACCTACGATTCAGAAATTTTACCGCGTAGCGGGTAGTTCGACTCAGCTCAAAGGTGTGGAGTCTGATATTGTATTGCCTTCATTGCTGGACGCTTTTGAGATCGGAGAGAAGTTTCTCGATTACGCGTTGCCTCACGATAGCATTCGGAGAGCGCCAGGGTTCCAACCATTGAACCGAGGCAATCTGTTTCTTCCTAATTTGAAAGAGCTGAGTGAGAAGCGCGTTGCTGGTTCTCAGGATTTTAAATACATTGAAGAAGATGCGACTCGCATGATTCAGCGCCGTGAGAAAAATGAAATTTCTCTCAATAAAGTAGAGCGTAAGAATGAGTTGAAGGAAAATGAACAGCGCCGCACAACGCGCAATAAAGAGCGCAGGGAGCGGTTTAAGAAGGTGGCTGAAAATGACCGCAAAGTGTTCCGATTTTTCCGTCTCAATTTGGCTGATGTCGATAAAAAGAAACTCGAAGAGATCGATCGCGAGAAAGATAAAGAAAGCTTCATGCACATGGCAAAGGATGGTGTGGCTGATTTGGATGACACTCCAGAGTGGCCAAGCGGTCTCGATCCAGTGAAACGGGAAGGCATTGCTATCCTCGCAGATCTTGTTGAGGCAACTCAGCGAGCCAAAACGGCTGGCGCGTTGCAGAAAAATGAAAACTAACCTTTTAAGTTTTTAGTCGAATGGCTCAAACAATAGCTGAAAACCTCTCCGCTGTGCAACAGCGGGTAAATGCCGCGATTGAAGCCTCTGGACGTTCGGAGGGAGCTTGTGAATTGCTTGTGGTTTCTAAAACGTGGCCTGCCGAAAAAGTTGCGGAGGTCGTGGAGGCTGGACATCAGAGTTTTGGTGAAAATAAAGTGCAAGAGGCCGAGGGGAAAATTCCTCAGCTTCCAGAAGGGTTGCGCTGGCATTTGATTGGTCATTTGCAACGCAATAAAGTGCGAAAAGCTTTGCCTCTTTTTGGAACTTTGCACGGAATCGATTCTTTGAAATTGGCGCGTTACACTTCGGGTATTGCAGGTGAGTTGGGGCTAAAACCTGATGTTTATTTGCAGGTAAATATCGGAGAGGAAGCTTCAAAAAATGGATTCCTTGTGGAAGATTTGCGTCGGGACTTCGATGCGTTGTTCGCTTTGGAGCATTTGAATATTTTGGGTCTCATGTGTATTCCGCCTGCCGTTTCTAACCCAGAGGATGCGCGTCCTTGGTTTGCAAAGTTGCGCGAATTGCGAGATGAGTTGGAGGCGAGTTCGGGGCGTTCGCTTCCTGGGCTTAGTATGGGGATGAGTGGCGATTACGAAGTTGCTATTGAAGAAGGCTCTACCATTGTTCGCGTGGGTTCTGCTATTTTTGGTCCGCGCAATTACCATTAAACTTTTTTATTATGGCTGCTATTTCTCTTATTCAACACACTGTGATTGGTGATCAGTTAGCTCTGGCGTGGAGCGATGGTCAGGAAAGTTACATTACTCTCAAAGATCTTCGCAAGGCATGTCCGTGTGCCAATTGCCAAGGAGAACCCGACGCTATGGGGCGGGTGTTTAAGCCGAAGGTGATGTATGTGGGGGATAGCTATAAGGCAAAGCGGATGCAACAGGTGGGCGGTTATGCGCTCCAAGTCTTTTGGGAAGACGGCCACAGTTCAGGAATCTATCCTTTTGACCTGCTTCGCAAATTAGGTCTTTAACTCAGGTCGTTTGACGACGTAGGAGCAAACGGAGAAAGGTTTATTTTTTAACAAAAAACGCCGAGCGGGTTAAGCTCGGCGTTT
>CAZOWD010000001.1:21191-35202 GCA_964583225.1 uncultured Verrucomicrobiales bacterium
CGGAGAAAGGTTTATTTTTTAACAAAAAACGCCGAGCGGGTTAAGCTCGGCGTTTTGTTTGTGGGATGATCGTTTTCTGAGAAAATTACGCTTCGCCTGACTCAGTGAGCGCTTTTTCTGTGAATCCGTGTTTTTCTGCATATTCGCGCACATCTGCTGTGATTTTCATTGAGCAGAATGTGGGACCACACATGGAACAGAAGTGAGAGGTTTTGGCTCCCTCTGCTGGTAATGTTTCATCGTGGAAGTCGATAGCGCGAGCGGGGTCGAGCCCGAGCGCAAATTGATCGCGCCAGCGGAACTCAAAGCGTGCTTTGGAAATAGCGTTGTCGCGTTCTTGCGCAGCGGGGTGTCCTTTGGCGAGGTCGGCTGCGTGAGCGGCAATTTTGTAAGTAATCACACCTTCGCGCACATCATCTTTGTTGGGAAGTCCGAGGTGTTCTTTGGGGGTGACGTAGCAGAGCATGGCACAGCCATACCATCCGATGTTAGCGGCTCCGATAGCGGAGGTGATGTGGTCGTATCCAGGTCCGATATCGGTGGTGAGTGGCCCAAGCGTGTAGAATGGAGCTTCGTGACACCATTCAATTTGCTTTTGCATGTTTTCCTCGATGAGGTGAAGAGGCACGTGGCCGGGACCTTCGTTCATGACTTGGCACCCTTTAGCCCAAGCACGGGTGGTGAGTTCACCTTGGATTTCAAGTTCTGCGAGTTGAGCGTAGTCGTTGGCATCCGCAATGGAGCCAGGGCGAAGTCCATCACCGATGGAGAAGGCTACGTCATAAGTGGCGCAGATGTCGCAGATTTCATCCCAGTGGGTGTAGAGGAAGTTCTCCGCATCGTGTGCGAGACACCACTTGGCGAGAATAGAACCGCCACGGGAAACGATCCCAGTCATCCGGCGAGCGGTGTGTGGGACAAAGCGCTTGAGCACAGCAGCGTGAATCGTGAAGTAATCGACTCCTTGTTCTGCTTGCTCGATGAGCGTGTCGCGGAAGAGTTCCCATGTAAGATCTTCGATGCGTCCATTTACTTTTTCAAGGGCTTGGTAGATGGGCACGGTTCCGATTGGAACAGGTGAGTTGCGGAGGATCCATTCGCGGGTGGCATGGATGTTTTTTCCTGTGGAAAGATCCATTACGGTATCGGCGCCCCATTTTGTGGACCATTGCATTTTTTCCACTTCTTCATCGATGGTGGAAACCACGGCTGAGTTGCCGATGTTTGCGTTGATTTTAACGAGGAAGTTGCGTCCGATAATCATCGGTTCGCACTCGGGGTGGTTGATGTTGCATGGGATGATAGCGCGTCCGCGAGCGACCTCGGAGCGGACAAATTCCGCAGTGATGAGTTTAGGAATCTGGGCGCCAAATGGCTGACCCGGATGCTGGTGGTTCATCACATTGCGGGAAACCTGCTTGAAGGGATCAATGTCTGATGGACGAGGCATCTCATACCCTTCGGGAGTGGAGCAGAGTTGCTTGATGCGGTCTGATGCGTCCTCGGGAAGATCTTTGAGGTTGGGGTATTTGTCGCAGATCGTTTTAAACTCTTCCATGCGTCCCATGTTTTCGCGGATTGCGATAAACTCCATCTCGGGAGTGATGATGCCTTGTTCGGCATACCATTTCTGAGTAACAGGATTTTTTCCTGTGGCGCGGAGAGGTTTGCGTTTGAGCCCTGGGTATTCTTTAAGTTTGTTTTTCTCCTCTTTGTTTTCGTTAAACTTCTTGGCGTGGGTATCGGAGAGGTATCCGTTATCAAGCGGTTTAACTTCGCGACCTTCGTATTCTTCAACGTCATTGCGGTCGAGAATCCACTGGCGACGCAAGGCGGGAAGGCCTTGGGTGATGTCGCCGTCAAAATCGGGGTCGCCCCAAGGTCCAGAGCAGTCGTAAACGCGGATGTCTGGATTTTTTTCAGTCTGACCGTTGGGGAATACGGTGTCGGAGAGGCGGATCGAGCGCATGGGCACTTTGATCTCAGGGTGGATAACTCCGTTTACATAGATGCGGGTGGAGTTGGGAAAAATTGTGGGGTCTTTGGCAATTGCTTCGAGCTCGGCTGAGTTGTCGATGTCTTCGATGAATGTGCCGGTGTAGTCGTGGCGCGCTTTGGCGTTTTCAGGGACTTCTACGTTGTCTGAGTCGGGTGAAATCATAAGTTTATTGGTGGTGATTGTTAAGCGTGTGGTCTGTAAAAATAAAAAATCCTGTCGGCTGGAAATGCGGACAGGTGAGGCTCAAAAACGATACATTGCTTTTTCGAGCTTCCTGCGACGGCATGATCCGGTATCAGGTTCGGAGGGTTTTGTGCCGCGCGGCGGTGGTTCTCAGTCCTTCGGTCGTAGGACACCCCTGTCGATGCCAAGGAATATGGCGAGTGGGAGAGGGGATATCAAGAACGAATTCCGAAGCTGACACGCATAAAAAGGGCTGGTGTGTTTTTGGGTGATGTTGGCGATGAGTGGGTAACGGTTGGTTTTATTTCTTCGCTTGAGAGATGATGTGCGTTGCAAGTTGTAGCGCCTCTTCTCGTGTCGTGAGGTTTCCTTCGAGCTGTTCGGTTTGAATTTGGCTGAGGATTTTTTTGAACTGAGGCCCAGGGGTGAGTCCGAGGTTGATGAGGTCTTTGCCCGAGATGAGTGGCGGGGGAATGAGAGGTTCGGAGGCGAACTCTTTTGCTTTGGCTCGGAGGAAGTCGTAGTTTTCGGTGACTCCGTTGCTGCTCCCGCAATCGACGCGATGAAGTTCCATTTCATCTTCAAACGTGGGGCGCGACATAAACCGTTTTACTTTGGCAGTGCGCATTTTTGTCACATTCATGAAGTTCATGTGATTGGCGACCATTGCGCAAACCGCTTCGATGGTGGCATTGGAGCACTTGAGGCGTTGGAGGATCGTTTCTGCCATTTGGGCTCCTACGCGGTCGTGACCGTTGAATCGGATACGATCTTCGTCGGGATCGTAGGTATAGGTCGCAGGTTTCCCAATATCGTGGAGCAATACGGCGAGCACGAGTTCGGGAGAGGGGGAGTCTCTCAGCATGTCGAGCATGATGCGGGTGTGTTGGTAAACATCACCTTCGGGGTGCCATTGCGGTGGTTGTTCGCAGCCTATGAGGTCGTAAACTTCGGGCACGATGTGGCGCATGAGCCCGCTCTCGGTAAGTAAGTCCAACCCGCGAGCACGTTTGGGCGCTAGGAGGGTTTTGACGAGTTCTTCTCGGATTCGCTCGGGGCTGATTTGTTGGAGAAGGTCCGCATTTGCACAGATGGCATCCCAAGTGGCGGGGGCTATTTCAAAATCAAGCGTGGTAGCAAACCGGACGGCTCGCATGAGACGCAGGGCGTCTTCTTGAAATCGATCGTTGGCATTTCCGATAGCGCGGAGAGTTCGGTTTGCGAGGTCTTCTTGACCGTTGACAAAATCAATGATTTCTCCCGATTCAGGATCTTGAAAGAGCCCGTTGACTGTGAAGTCGCGGCGTTGAGCGTCGTCTTCAGGCGTTGAAAAAACAACGGATTCAGGGCGCCGTCCGTCGTGGTATGATCCATCGTGGCGGAAGGTGGCTATTTCGAAGGGAAACTTGTTATGTTTAACGAGAATGACGCCAAAATGGGCGCCGATAGCATTGGATCCAGGAAAGAGAGCCAGCACTTCATCTGGAGTGGCAGACGTGGCAATGTCGTAATCTTTGGGTTCGATGCCTAAAAGAACATCGCGAACGCAACCTCCCGCAAAGTAGGTTGTGTGCCCAGCTTCAGATAATCGGTGGGTGACTTGGTGGGCTGCGGTAAGAAGATCATTCACGAGCGAGTTTTAGACTGAATTTTCGGATTACGAAAATCATTTTTATGTTGTTTTTCTTAGCCCCGTCTCAAATCTCAGAAGTTGATTTGAGACAGGGCTTTTTTATGCCGAGTTAGTCTCTCAGTTATAGTCGATAAAACTCTTCCCATCCTTTACGGGGAGCTGGGTCTAAAAATGATTGTGCCAATGTGTTGTTGGTTATTGTTTTAGATTGGCGATCAATCAGCAATTCTCCTCCCAAGCGTTGGCTGATAACGCCAAGGTTGAAGATTTGAGTCAGTGGTCCCGCCACGGAAAATGGAGAGCGCGTTTTTTCTATACCTTTGCAGGATAATAAAAAGTTAGCGTAGTGGTTCGATTTGCCTTTGGTTGTAAATTTGGGCAGGTCTTCTCGGATGTCGATGTATTTCTGCCGAGGCATGACCCGTAGTGGTGAGGCATGAGAACCTCCAACGAATACGATGTCTTTTCCGTATAATACTTTTCCAGCTGATTTGAGGAGTTTGTCCTTTCCGTCGTTGGTGTATTTTCCTTCTAAAAATGGAATGTTTTTTGGCCCATCATACCAAGAAACCGTGCAGGGAGGGAGTCCTGGCCCCCGATCGGGAAATTCAAAGCGAATTGTCGAGGCTTGAGGGAAAACAAGTCCGTGCGGATTGACTCCATCGCGTTTGTCCGCCACGATTTTTTCGGGAAGCCCTAACTTGAGAAATCGGTGGCACGTATCTAGGATATGAGGTCCCCAATCGCCAAAACATCCGCTTCCATAATCATACCAACTGCGCCACGTTGCTGGGTGTAATTTTTTACTGTATGGGTGTTCTTGTGCCACGCTATCGATCCATTGATTCCAATCGAGCCCCGATGGTAGGGGGTCTTTGGGGTAGCTTGTGACGTGTTCACCCCATCCGTGCCAACGTCGTGGGTAGTTCATATGCGCGACAATACGCGTGATGTCTTTGATGATTCCCGCCTCGCTCCACGCTTTAAATTGAAAATAATTCGCCCCTGAACTCCCTTGGTTGCCCATCTGGGTCACTAAATTTGGATTTTTTGCAGCCATTTGAATTAACCGCTCCGTCTGACCAAAGGTGTGAGTTAATGGCTTTTCAACGTAAACGTGTTTGCCCAGTGACATGGCCAACATGGTGACGGCAAAATGTGAGTGATCGGGCGTCGCAATCAATACCGCATCGATATCATCCGCCATGGCATCAAACATTTTCCGAAAATCGGTAAATTTACGAGCGGATGGAAATTTGCGAAGAGTGGGTTGGGTGTGTTTGCCTTTGAGGTCAACATCGCACAGGGCTACAATTTGGCAGTGGCCTGAATTAAACATCAGATTGAGGTCGCCACCACCTTGATTGCCGATCCCGACAACGGCTAAATTGATTTTTTCGCTAGGGGGTAAGCCTTCCGATGACTGACTTCCCAGAGCCAAGCGAGAAGGTAAAATGGAAATTCCTGCAAATAAGGCGGATGTTTTTAGAAAACGACGTCGCGAAAATTGTTGAGATGAGTGATCCATGACGTGTTTAATACGATCAGAAAAATCTATTTTTTCACACCTTTAGTATTTTTTTATTTTTTTTGACGTGATGAGCAGGAGCGGATCGCAAGGGGAATTTTTAACGGGTGATTTGATGTGTTTTTAATGAGTATATCGGCTGACCTTTCACTTGAAGGGGAGGGTTTTGCTGTTATGGTTGCCACCTACTTAGCCTACTGGTGTTTTTGTGACGAGGTTGCAACGATGCGCTGAGCTTGGCTAAGGTAGGTTTGATGCTTATGAAAAATCCGTTTAGAAAAGACCTAATGTCGCGCTCGACTCCCGAGGCTTGCACGGTGGTGATCTTTGGCGCTACAGGTGATTTGACGCACCGAAAGTTGGTGCCTGCGCTGTATAACCTTCAAGTGGAAGGAGCGCTTCCCGCAGGGGTGAAAATCATTGGAGTGGCACGTCGCCCCAAAACTGATGAGGAGTTTCGTGAGGATTTGAGAGTGCAGAATCAAAAAGTCTCGCGCAGTGGGCACGATGATGCCATTTGGGCGGAATTTTCAAAAACGGTGTATTACCATCAGAGCGAGTTTACGGATTCGGATGGGTATCGTCGCTTGGCGGAAGTTTTAGATAAAATAGACCAAGAGCGTGGCGGTTTTGGAAACCGTTTATTTTACATCGCGAGTGCGCCTTCGTTTTTTGATGATATTTTAGAGCGTTTGAAGGAGGCTGGTTTGAGCGATAGCAAAAAGGGGTGTTGGTCTCGGGTGATTGTTGAAAAGCCATTTGGCACGGATTTGCCAACAGCTCAGCACTTGAACAAGGTGGTGAACCGAACATTTAAAGAGCGGGATACGTATCGGATTGATCATTATCTTGGAAAAGAAACCGCTCAGAACATCATGGTTTTGCGGTTTGCGAATGCTATTTTTGAACCGCTTTGGAATAATCGGTTTATCGATCATATCCAGATTACGAACGCGGAAAATCTCGGTATGGAAGGTGGCCGAGGAGGGTATTACGATCAAGCTGGAGCATTGCGTGATATGGTGCAAAACCATTTGTTGCAGCTGTTGAGTTTGGTTGCTATGGAGCCACCAACAGACCTTTCCGCAGACGGGGTTCGAGATGAAAAGGTGAAGGTGCTCCGCTCCTTGCGTCCGTGGGATACTCCAGAATTGGTGGCGCAAAATGTGGTGCGCGCGCAATATACAGCGGGATTTGTGGATGGTGAAAATGTAGTGGGGTATAGAGAGGAAGATCGAGTGGATCCAGAATCTCAGACGGAAACCTATGTTGCGTTGAAAGTGATGGTGGATACGTGGCGCTGGAGCGGCGTGCCGTTTTACGTGCGTATGGGGAAACGGTTGCCTAAAAAAGCGACGGAGATTTCAGTTCACTTTAAAGCACCACCTACGGTGCTGTTTAACGCGTTATCAGGTGGGGTTCCTGGAGGAAATGTGCTGGTGATTCGTATTCAGCCCGATGAAGGGATTTCGCTGAGAATGGTGTCAAAAATTCCAGGATCTAGCCTGAGGTTGGAACCAGTGAAGATGGATTTTCATTATTCGACCAGCTTTGGAAAGGGGAGTCCTGAGGCTTATGAACGACTTCTCTTGGACTCGATGGCGGGGGATGCAACACTTTTTGCGCGTCGGGATGAGGTAGAAGAAGCTTGGAAGTTTATCGATCACATTGAGCGTGCTTGGCATGAAGCCAAAGTGCCACCGAAGATGAGAGAATATGTTGCTGGAACTTGGGGACCTAAGGACGCAGATGATTTGTTGTTACGGTCAGGTCACAAGTGGAGAAGGCTTTAAATGTTGGTGTGATGGGATACTCGGAGCGGTTATGAAGCGTTATAAAAACAAGTCATGAAAGAAATTATTCAAGAGGACGCCATGAAGGTGTTAGGAAAAGAAGTGCCAGTGAGTGAAATCGACAAAGAGCTTCGATTGCTCTGGGAGATTGACCGAGCGAGCACCAAAGCCTCTTTGATAAACTTGGCGGTGTATTCTGAAGCAAAAAACGCGATACTCAAAAATTCAGAAGTCGTGCGCGCCATTACCAGTGAACACGCGTGTCGCGCGTTGTTAATTGGGATTGATCGGAAAAATCCAGAGACGTCGATTCGAGCTTGGGTGACGGCGCATTGCCACTTGTCCCACGGTAGAAAGAGTGTGTGTTGCGAACAAATTTCATTTCAGCTAACAGGGCGTGCGACAGGGCGGCTTCGCAATACGGTTTTTTCTCATTTAAATAGTGATTTGCCTTTGGTGTTTTGGTGGCAAGGTGAGTTGAGTCCTATTTTTTCGGAGCGACTTTACAGCCTGATTGATCAGTTTATTTTTGATAGTTCAGAATGGGCAAATCCTCGAGATTCTATTCGATTTATAGCCCAAGTGATGGAAGAAGTTCCCGCGTTCAAAGCCATTGATATGGAGTGGACGCGGAGTTATCAAATCCGTTATGCTATCGCTGGGATTTTTGATGATCCCATGGCGATGCGGTCGGTTGAGCAAATCAATAAAATTCGAATTGTGGTGCATCCCAAACACAAGATTGCAGGCTTGCAGTTGTTAGCTTGGATTGTTCAATGCACGGGGTGGCAACGTAGTATGGACTTGGCGCTGATGGCTGAGTCTAAAGATGGCGTGTATTATTTTGAAACGAATGACGGTGTAGATCTCAGGGCCGTTATAGAAACAGATTCGGATCCCAACGCATGCCCGATTTCTGAGGTGGAGATGTCTAGCCCAGAGTGTGAGATTAAAGTAAAACGTGAGCCGAGTTGTCCGAGAATCCAGCAGTGTTTGAAGACTGAGGGGTATCAAATAGAGCGTTGTTTACCCGCCGGAGGTGATTCTTCAGCTGCGTTGGTGACAAGCCAACTTTCCCTAGGTGGAAAAAATTCTCTGTATCGTTTGATGATGCCCGTCTTCCTTGAGTTGATAAGTGACGACGAGAAGTTGAGTTGCATGAGCATTCGTTAGTTGCCCATTAACCGCTTATTATCCACCGGCAGCGATGGTGATGATTTCTAATTGATCGCCATCGGAGAGTTTTTTTTCTGAGTATTCACGGGGAAAAAGAGCATTTTTATTGAGCTCAACCACGACAGGTTTTTCTGCAAGTCCAATGGAGTTGAGGAGATCGAGCACGGTTATTTCTGATTCCAGAGGATGGTCTTTTCCGTTGAGTTGAATGGTCATATTTGAGCGGTTAGTGAGAGTTGAGAATACCTTCGTCCCAGTCTTTCCAAACGGGATCATACCCTTGGCTGCGGATGATGTCGGCGATTTCTGCTGGAGTTCGCGTGTCATCGATGGTGAATTGCTCGGTAGCCCGTTGCTGAGTTCCGTTAGAAGAACAGGGTGAGTTGGCAGATTCTTCTAGCTCAACTCGCTTTCCTTTAAGCGTGAGGTGGAGGTCGTCGGTTCCCGCGCCTGTGTAACCGCCTGGGTCGGTTTTGGATCCTGCGGACATGTGGGTGACTCCGAGAGGTAGAAGTGCATCCCGTAGGTTGGCAGGCTCGCGCGTGCTGACGACGAGCCCTACTTGAGGGAAGCAGATGCGGAATGCACAGAGAAGTTGGACAAATTCTCGGTCGTTGAGAATCAGATTAGGATTGGGTTCGTATTGGTAGTTTCCCGCATACGGGCGCATACGGGGGAAGGAGAGGTTGAAGGAGGCTTTCCAGCAATGTTTGTAGAGATATTCGAGATGGGATGCGAGTGCAAGAGCCTCGGTTCTCCAATCGGCTAGGCCAAAAAGCGCTCCGATTCCGATGCGACGGAACCCGCCAGCGTATGCTCGCTCTGGACATTCGAGCCTCCAGTCGAAGTTCTTTTTAGGTCCCGCAGTGTGTAGTTTTTCGTAGGTTTCTCGATCGTAAGTTTCTTGATAAACGATGAGCCCCTCGGCTCCATGACCTACGAGTTCGCTGTATTGGTCGCCTTCTAGCGGACCAACTTCAATCGCTACGGTTGGGATGAATGATTTGATGGCGTCGATGCAAGCTTGAAGATATCCCTCAGAGACAAATTTGGGGTGTTCTCCAGCGACGAGCAAAATGTTTCTAAATCCGAGAGAGTGGAGGTGTTTAGCCTCGGTGACGACTTGTGGAATGGTGAGCGTGGTGCGCAAGATCGGATTGTCTCGAGAAAATCCGCAGTAAGTGCAGTTGTTGACGCACTCGTTGGATAAATACAAAGGTGCGTAGAGTCGGATGGTTTTACCAAAATGTTTACGGGTCAGTGCTTGGCTTCGCACCGCCATGGACTCTAATTCATCGCGAGATTTAGGTGCGATGAGTTGTTCAAATTTTTTAAGAAGCGGGGTGGTTTCCGCTGCGTTGAATGTGTCGACAAAGCTCACGCGGGTGAGTGTTCCGTGAGTCGGGGAAACTTACAAGCTTTTCAGTTGTCAACTTTTTGAATTTTACACGAATTAGTATCCATTTTCGGGCATGACCGATGAGTGGTGTTCCACAAAGACCCAGCGGCCAATGATGTTGTCGTGGCGGATGGTGAAAGTGAATCGGGCTAGGGTGTGTTCGACCGGGTCTCCTTTTTTCTTCACAATATCAAACGAGTAGATGCCCGTAAAACTGACAATTTCAGTTGTCATTTCGCGTGGGGTGTTTTCGATGATTTTGCATTCGATGGATTCGCAATCGAGAAAATGATCGTAGTATGTTCTGACTTCTTCGCGGGTTTTGCGGATTTTGTTAGCGAACGTGCCCCAGAATGCGTTGTCGTTTTCGCAGAATAGGAGTAACAAGCTATCTACGTCGTGGGTGTTTACGCAGTGCATCCATTCTTCAACGGCTTTCCAGGCAGCTTCAGTTCGAGGGGTGTGAGGCGTTTTGGTGTGCATGTTTTGAAAATGGCGCAGTGGGAGGTTTGTAGCAAGTCAGATCGTTACAAAAGTGTGTCTGTTTTATAGTTGAAAAAATATGTATTATTACGTGTAATGCGTTTCAGATGAAACGTAAATATATTCTTATCCCCCTACTTTCTGGCGCTGTTGTTTTTACAGCATGCAAAGATAAATCTTCAACGGCATCGGCAGATGCAAAGCAAGTTGAGTCCGGTGTGACTAAAGCGGAGCCGCTCAAGGCAAGCGTGACTCCTGAAGCGCGAGCTGCAAAGTTAGGTTTTGCTAAAAAATTACCTAAAAATATAGTGCGCTATGAGGCCATTTACAATGGTCGCAAGGCATTTGATCAGCTTCTTAAAACTGATTTGGGGGCTTTTATTCTCGAACGTTTAGCGGATGAGGATCTCACTATGGACGATTTGATGCAAGATGATGATTTTGCGCTTCAGGTTGCCGCTTACAGCGAGGAGTATTTTTCGGCGTATGGACCAGGAACCGCTGAAAATTTTGATCTTGGTGTAAAGTTTTTTGAGCGGTTGCTTTATTTTGGAGCTAAGACCGCAGTGTTTTTGGGAGATTCGTATGTGAAAGATGGGGATGATTCCAATGTCTGGTCTTCGCCGAAGCTTTTTATGGAGGGGCCTTTAAAGGGCGCTCCAAAAGAAGTGATTCAGATGTTAGCTGATTTTGATATGTCGCCAGTTTATCAAGGCTCTAAAGTTTCCAATAAAGAATCTCGCGATGCTTTGGCGCTTCAAATGGAGCAAGGGTTAGCACTTTTACCCATGATGTTTGATGATGCGGTTGAGCCTATTACTATCAAGCGAGGCGATGCTGAATTTAAAGGTTATAAGGTGGTTGGCTCTAAGTTGGCTGCCAAAATCGACGATAAAACGGTGAAGGAAATGCAAGAGGTTTTTGATATCGCAGATATTGAAAGCTTTAAGAAAAACGTGGCATCTAAAAATCTAATCGCTGTTTCAGGAGTGATTGATGATTACGTTGTGATGTTCCTTGGTAAATCTGAAAAAGATCTCGTTTTTGTGGATAAGGTTGAGGACTCAGTTTGCGCGAACGAAAAGATGGTATTTATCGATCCATATATTGATAAAGATATTTTGTCGGCTGGATATTACGAAGCCGATGTTGTGAAAAAAGCGGGTAACATGGGGGCTCTTGGATACCGTATGGTGGGATCGCTGATGAGAGGTTTCAGAGATGGATTGGCTAATGCGTCTTCACTGGGGGATACTCAGGATGTCGAGGTGTTGCTTGAAAGTCTTGAAAAGCAAGGTGATGCTTTGGCTAAAATGTTTACCGTGACTGATTCTGGTTTTGTTGTGTATCTCGAAGATGGAGTGAAAGCCGAGCTTTATGGTGGGGCTAAAATCCCTGCGCTTGATTTAGAAAAAACTCACAAACTCGCATCGATGGGGACGGGTGAAAATACTGTCTTTTTTGCAAACTGGGTGAATGATAAAAACTACAATCAGAAGGTGTTGGAGTATGTTGATACGCTTGGCGAAACGACGTATTTGCTGACTCAGCGTGTTGCCAATCTCGATACCGAGGATGTTAGTATTAAACAGATGAAGGGAGTGCTTGATATGTTTGATGGCACCTTCCGTAAGGATACTTTGGCAATGTGGCAGGCTATTCGGGGAGATTTCTCTGAGGGGCTTGGTGCTGAATCAGCGATCGTGGTCGATGTGAACGGTGTGTTGCCAAAAATTCCAAACGTTCCAGAGGTTATTTTGAAAGAAGGTAAATCTCCTCGGATCAGCTATGTGAGCACGGTGGATGATCGTTCCAAACTTCAAGCGTCTTGGACACAAATTAACGGATCGTTGGAAAATATTCTCAAGTCTGTAGGGAAAATGACTGGAGATGAAATTCCAATGCAGGTGCCTATGAGTAGCGAGAAAGATGGACTGAAAACTTGGTTTGTCCCCGTTCCTTTCCAGAACGATGACTTTGTCCCATCTATTTCTGTGAGTGATCAGCTATTTTTTGCTTCGACCTCTAAAACCTTTTCGGAAGGGTTAGCTGCTAAGTTTAAAGCTGGCGGTGGCGATGCAAGGAAAGGTGCTTGGGTGCATGTTGATTTTAAAACGCTTAATGAATACTCACTTCAATGGTTAAATTTGGTGGCTGAGCACGTTGCTGAAGTGATTCCCATGAAGAGTGCACAAGAAGACTTTAAAGCTAACAAGCCAATGATCGAAAAAGCGATTAAAGCGCTGGGTTCTGTTGAGGATTTAACCATTCATACGTGGAATGAAGGCGGGCGCTCGCGTAGTTCATTTCATCTTAAAGCTAAATAACTTGAATAAGCTAAAACAGCGCCAATAATAGCGTTTTTAGTTTCTTTCATCGGCCAAGGTGCTTTTTCTTGCATCTTGGTCGATTTTTTTTATCTTGGCTTCTCATGTCCGCATCTAAAACTGTTCTGTTTGTCTGCACGGGGAATACCTGTCGCAGTCCTATGGCTGAAGGTCTCCTCAAAGCTGCTCTTAAGGGGCAGGGGGATGCGCTTGTAGCATCGGCAGGAGTCGCTGCGATGCCAGGTCAAGCGGCAAGCCAGGAGACTCTGGATATTTTGGCTGATAAAAAGGCAGAGATGAATGGGTTTCGAAGTCAGGAGGTGAGTGAGGATTTACTGAAAAAGGCAGATCTTGTAATTGCGATGACTTCATCTCACGCAGATGTTTTGCGGCATTATTTTCCTGAATTTGCAGAAAAAGTGCATTTGCTGACCGATTTTATTGATCCTGAAGAGGGGTTGGTTGGTGTGGATGTTCCAGACCCCATAGGAATGGGACGAGGGGCTTATGAGGAAGTAGCTGCCGTGATGGAGTTGGCGATGCCCAATATAATCAAAGCGATGCAGGCTTAATTTTAGAGAACAAATAAGAATCACATTTTTAATATTCATGGACGATTTATCCAAACATATCCAAGGGATTTCTAATGAATTTGCCATTGATGGTGAATTTGTAAAAGGTGAAGAAATCAATAGTGGTCACATCAACTCAACGTATGTTGCAACCTACCGACGCTCGAACGGGAAAAAATACCGTTACGTGTTGCAGCGAATTAACGAAAATGTGTTTAAAGATCCATTGGCTGTAATGCGCAATGTGGAGATGGTGACTCGTCATATCAACTGGAAGGTTCTTCGGGTAAAACGAGATCTCGGAGGTCAGACGTTAAATCTTTATCCCGCAAGAGGTGGTCGAGTTTATGCCTCTGGAGAAGGTGGCGGAGTTTGGAGGTGTTACAATTTTATTGAGGGGTGTCGGACGTATGATATCGTGGAAAATCGACGCCAAGCATATCAGGCGGCGCAGGCGTTTGGTTCATTTCAGGACTTGGTGTCAGATATTCCAGTGGAAGATATTGAGGAGACGATCCCTGATTTTCATAATACGCCTAAACGCTATGAGCGACTTATGGAGGTGATCGCTGAGGATCCCCTCGGACGTGTTGCATCGGCACAGCCTGAGATTGATTTTATTAAGTCGCGCAAATCGATGGTTTCTAAGTTGATTGACCTTCGTGACGCAGGATTGATTCCCGAGCGGATCACGCATAACGATACAAAAATCAACAATGTGATGATCGATTCCGATACTGATGAGGCGGTTTGTGTGATTGACCTCGATACCGTGATGCCTGGCTTGGCTCTCTATGATTTTGGAGATATGGTTCGGACGGCAGTAAGTCCCGCCGCTGAAGATGAGCGAGATTTGTCGAAAGTAACGGTTCGCATGTCGATGTTTGAAGCTTTGGCTGAGGGGTATATCAATGCTTG
>CAZOWD010000002.1:0-30047 GCA_964583225.1 uncultured Verrucomicrobiales bacterium
TAGGCAAACTTTCCTGATTCCATTCAGCCATTAGAGAAACATAGTTCGGACCACCAGCTTTGGATCCAGGCCCAAACACCGAGTTTTTCCATCCACCAAATGGTTGACGTTGCACAATCGCTCCAGTGATTCCACGGTTAATGTATGCATTTCCGACCTCCACACGATCCCGCCAAATTTCAATTTCACGAGCATCCAGCGTATGAATGCCTCCCGTCAAACCAAAGTCCGAATCGTTTTGAATCTCGATAGCATGTTCAAGATTATCCGCACGAACAATACCGAGCACTGGCCCGAAACACTCCGTGCAACGATACCAACTCTTAGGAGCCACACCTAACTTAATACCAGGAGTCCAGAGGCAAGGGTTACCATCCACCATCTTAGGCTCAAGCAACCAAGTTTCTCCATCGTCAAGCGTGGTCTGCGCACGAGCGAGATCACCTTCTGGAGCGTGGATCACTGGGGTAACAATCGAAGCCGGATCCCATGAAGGTCCCACTTTAAGACTTGCCGTGGCATCTTTAAGCTGACGCATAAATGCAGGATCATCGTAAAGGTCTGCTTCAATAATCGCCAACGATGCCGCAGAGCATTTTTGCCCAGCGTGACCAAAGGCACTTTTTACAAGATCTTTGACAGCTTGATCTGGATCAGCAGCCGATGTAATAATCAGGGAGTTTTTACCACTCGTCTCAGCAAAAAGCTTCATCTCAGGCTTCCAGTCTTGGAACATACGCGCTGTGGAATAACCGCCCGTTAGAATAACGCCAGAACACCGGTCGTCAGTGAGCAGTTTTTTACCTGCATCGCGGTCTCCCACCATGACAAACTGAAGCACGTCTTTTGGCACTCCCGCTTTCCAAAGAACCTGAACCATTTCCCAAGAAGTAAGAACAGCCTCAGAAGCAGGTTTCAAAATAACGCTGTTTCCAGCCATGAGCGCAGCCAACACACCCCCACATGGGATCGCAAATGGGAAGTTCCAAGGCGGTGTAACAACGATGGTTCCCAACGCTTTAGGTTTTGTTCCATCAAAAAACGCAGGATCGCTCATGCTGTCGGCGTAGTAGTTTGCAAAATCAATAGCCTCACTCACCTCAGCATCGGCCTCTGGTGCAGGTTTACCTCCGTCAAACATAGTAGCCGCAATACAACGACCACGCGCATTGGCGAGTTCTACGCCAACCTGTTTAAGGATTTTACTACGCTCTTCAATACTGCGAGCTTCCCAAGCTGGCTGGGCATCCGCTGCACACTGAAGCGCACGCTCGACACCTTCTGAATCCACCCCACTAAATCTGTAGGACTCCTCTTCGGGCTTGGCTGGGTTACGTCCGACTTTCGTTTCTGGCGTATGGATAAACTCGCCAGCAATTTGAACGGGGATCGGCTCGATAGCTTTTGCATTATAATCCTCTATATTTTTAAGAATCCAATTCACGTTGTGACGCAATGACCAATCGGTATCAGCGGCATTTTTAAAGGGTGCCTCAAGGTCCAACTTGTTGACTTCAGTAGCGCGGTTTTGCGTCCGAGCAGGCTTATCACTCACCTCATTGCGACGCTCACAAGCGGACAGGAACATTTTTTTCTGCTTCTCCCACTTCTCATCGCCTTTTTTCATTCCAAATAGATCGTGCAAGAAGTTTTCCTCAGCCGTATTTTCGTCAAGACGACGAACCAAATAAGCGATAGCTGAGTGGAAATCTTCTTTTTTCACGACAGGGGCATAAAGAAGCAATCCGTTCATCGCATCGCGAACGGCACGTGCTTGATGGTTTGCCATACCCTCCAGCATTTCAAACTCAACAAACTCCTCTACACCATTTCCCGCACGCATCAGCATTGCGTAGGCAATTTCAAATAAGTTGTGACTAGCGATACCAAGCTGAACCACTTTTGCATTTTCAGGGTGACACCCGTAGTGAACCATCCGCTTGTAGTTTGCATCTACGTCAGCCTTACAAGTATAAGGAGCAAGTTCCCAATCATGCAAACTGGACTCAACTTCCTCCATGGCGAGGTTCGCGCCCTTTACAATACGAATCTTGATGGTTGCTCCCCCCTGAGCTACACGCTCGCGAGCCCAGTCGGTAAGATCTTTCTGCACTTGATAAGAATCTGGAAGATACGCTTGAAGCACGATACCGGCGCGAAGATTTAAGAACTCATCCTCCATGAGAACCTGCTGGAAGGCATCGCAGGTCAAGTGGAGATCGCGGTATTCCTCCATATCGAGGTTGACAAATTTTGGCGACTCCGTTCCGTCATTTTGTTTGAAAGTATGCGTCTGAGCCGTGCGATAGAGGCGACGAAGGCGCTCTTTAATTTGCTCTAAAGTATCATCATACGCCACAAGGTTGATTTGACTGAAAATAGCGGAGATTTTTACAGAAATATACTCACACTCGGGGCTTTCAAGTCGAGCAACCACTTGATCCATCCGTTTTGCAGCCTCTTCTTCACCCAGAATAGCTTCACCAAGCTGGTTGATATTCATGCGAATCCCCTGCTCTTTCCGCTTTCTAAGGTGAGGGATCAGTTTTTCATCCTCACTGGGGAGAATTACCTCACTACTCTCACCGCGCATTTTCCAAGTAATCGCTGGCATAACGACATCGGGGAGAAAAGCTGAAGAAATAGCACCCATCCGCATCGCCATCTGCTCGTGCACAGGCAAGTAAGAAGGAATGCCATATTCTTCAATCAAATAGCGGAACTGGGAAGCTGAACGCGACTCCGATGGTGAACGGAACACCTGATCAGCCATTGCCAAAGTAAGCGTTTTCCCCATGGGATCGTCCATCATACGGGCCATTTTCCACCCCTGATAGCGCTCTGAGAGCTTTTGATTTTCATTTGCAATAGAAAGAAGCTCGCCAGCCAAATCAACGGCGAGATTTGCGACTTCCTCTGAAGAAAGTGACTTATTTTTTACGTCATTTAAGATGTTTGCAATATTGCTGTCAGTCATACTGGAAAGACTATCACCTAGGTCTTGACCGAAATAGACGCGTTCTTCGTCAAAGTCGGCAAAAATCCTTCTGTTTTTTTCACCCTATCTATGGTTAACTCTACGCATGTCGTCTGCCTCCGCAACAGTAAGGATTCTCCGTCAACAGTTTATCGATCAACTCGCCACGCCTCTGGTTGCCGAACGCTTATTCGCCGAAGTCCCAGACATTGTTTTTTGCATGAAAAACAAACGCGGTCAGTATATCACGGCAAACTCTGCTTTCGCTGAACGACTTGGACTTCGATCGATCAGCAGTATCCTCGGAAAAACGGTTCATGACATTTTTCCTCCCCATCTCGCCAGCGTCTATTTGGCTCAAGACGAATGGGTTTTTAGCACAGGAAAAGAGATCAACGATCGCCTCGAACTCGTCTTCAACCGCGACGGATCTCTCGGATGGTATTTGGCGCGCAAAATTCCACTGATCGGGAAAGATGGCAGCGTCATTGGGTTGGCATCTATTTCTCGGGATTTACTCACTCCTGGCGACGCCGACCTTCGGTTTACGGGTCTCGCAAAAGTGATCGAAACCATCCAAGCCCGTTTTTCAGAAGACCTTAAACCCGCCAAGCTAGCAGCCATCGCCCAACTTTCACAAAGCCAACTGGAGCGCCGGATGCGTAAAATCTTCAAACTCACCACCTCACAGTTTCTCCGAAAAACTCGTATCGAAGCTGCGGCACGTCTCCTTTCTGAAACAAACAAGCCGATTATCGATATCGCCTTAGATTGCGGATACAGCGATCAATCCGCCTTTACTCGACAATTTAAATCTACGGTTGGCATGGCTCCGGGTGCGTATCGAAGCACCTACAAAAGCTAACACAAACGCCCCTACATTTCACCCACGCGGATGAAATTTCTGATGCACCGACTTGAGACCTTTTTGATCCACATGAGTATAAACCTGCGTCGTTGAGATATCGGCGTGCCCCAACATATCCTGAATCACTCGCAAATCCGCCCCATTTTGCAACAAATGAGTCGCAAATGAATGCCTTAACAAATGCGGATAAATTTTCTGATTCAGCCCCGCCAATCGCGCGCGTTGTTTCACAATCTCCCTCACCCGCTCAGGGCTAAGCCTGCCGCCCCGAACACTCAAAAACACCCACGATGACGTGCGTGGCTTCACCAATCGAGGTCGTTCATTTTTTAAATAATCCATCAATGCCTGCCGAGCTCTTCCCCCCACAGGCACCACCCTCGTTTTTTGCCCTTTTCCCGTTACTCGAACAAATCCCTCCTCAAAATCTAAATGTTCCAAACGAAGTCCGCACAGTTCAGACAACCGAAGCCCCGAAGCGTAAAACAACTCCAAGATCGCCAAATCACGTCGACCGAGAAACTTCCCCGTATCGATAGAGGCCAACAAACGCGCTACGTCCTGTTCATTCAACGTTTCAGGCAAATGCATCTCGCCTCGCGCTGGAAGCAATGGCTCTGCTGGATCCGATAAAATAATGTTTTTCGACGCCAAACGCCTAAAAAAAATCTTTAAGTGCACCGTTGTGATTCTCAGCGAATCAGCCGATAACCCGCGGTCTTTTTCATACGCCAAAAATCGCCCCAATTCTTCTACGCCTAGTTCTCTCCACTCGAAAATCGATTCGCGCTCCATCCAAGCCATCAAAGCTTCTAGCGACTGCCGAACCGATAACTGGTAAGCAGTCGAAAGCCCACGCTCCGTAGCAATATACAAAATAAATTGATCAACCTCCTCAACCAACCCTCTGCTTTCGCGCGCCATACACCTAAAAAATGCAAAACCTATTCATTATAAAAACACCACAAGCATACTGCAAAAAATGATGGGATAAAGCCAACGAAAAACACCGTTAAGCTTCACTCCGAGCTGCGCGTTTCCTTGACTAGAAACTCGGGCGACAGTCACCACTCCCATCAAGCCCATCAGCACCATAAACGTAGATCCAAGCAAGAAATAATCCATTTGGGTTAAATAAGACAATCGTGGCAATTCGTTCCCCACAACAAAACGATGTGCAATCAAAGTAAGCATGGAGGTTACGGAAATACTAATCCGTGGATTGGTAGCTTCCACCGGCATCCAAAACACCATCCACGCCATACAAACGATAATGGCGGCCGATGCAAAAATCGTCGCAAAATAATATCGAACATGACGTTTCACTGGAATCTCCAACCTCATGCCAGCTAACTTTGGAAGCCCCGACACTTCATAAGGTTCGCACTTCACCAACACATCTCCCACTGACCAATCTGCAATGGTGAGTTTTTTGGCTCGCCCAGCCGACCGATCAAAAACAAACTTCACCTGATCTGGAGAATACCCACGCGCGACAACATGCACGGTCAACATCTGAGAATCATTAGGAAAACGATGCAAATCCAATCGCGAAGTAAAATCCCCCATCAAGCGTTGGCGATAAGTCACCTCACCTTCTGGAGAAACAGTCACACGTTCAGGTAAAAACTTTTTAACATCACGCAAATTTGCCACCGTTAAATTGGGCGTCCACACCTCATTAAGCGCAAACAACCGCATACCTTCAGCATTCGGATCTTTTAGTCGATCATCCTGCCAACGAGCCGCCAAAACAACATCCGCGTTAAACATCTGCTCAGGACCGTCAATTTTAGTAAGATCAATCAAAAGAGCTCTCACATTAACCTCCACAGAATCCGAAGGCGGGCTTTGATGTTCAGTAGCTTGCACGCTACCACTCACCAAAAAAAGCGATACTGCAAACAAAGCTCTACAAAACTTCGGCAAAAGTGCAAAAACAGATAAATTATTCATAAGACAATAGGCTCAAAAGACTACGAAGAAGAGCATATCCATATTTTTCAATCTTTCAATTATCTTCTTGTCGCCTCGCGTTTTGCTCGCCACACATAAGCCATGAATTCACAACTCGAAGACCTGTTTACTTTTCTCCGTTTCCCTAGCATCTCCACAGACTCCCAACACGCTGGCGACGTTCGCGCTTGCGCCGGTTGGCTCGTCGAAAAACTCACCTCCATGGGGCTTTCTTCTGAGCTTCACGAAACGGCAGGCCATCCAATCGTTCTGGCTAAAAACGCTCACGACCCCAGCAAAAAGACAGTTCTTATCTACGGACATTACGATGTGCAACCCGTAGATCCTATCGAACTGTGGGACACCGACCCATTCGAGCCCGTCATCAAAGATGGTAGAATCTGGGGACGTGGCTCCACCGACAACAAAGGGCAAATGCTCGCCCACGTTTTAGGAGTCGAAGCCACCCTCAAGGAAAAAGGAGAACTCCCCGTGAACCTCATCCTACTTTTTGAAGGTGAAGAAGAAATTGGCAGCCCAAGCCTCGTTCCATTTCTAAAAGAACACAAAGAGGAACTCGCCTGCGATGTCATTGCGGTATCCGACACGGGAATGGTCGCTCCTGGCGTGCCAACGATGGGATACGGACTCCGCGGGATCGCCTGCTGCGAAGTCACCGTGAAAGGGCCATCCACCGACCTCCACTCAGGGCTTTACGGCGGAGCAGTTGCGAATCCAGCCACCGCCGTCGCCCAACTCGTAGCCTCACTTCACAAACTCGATGGCACCGTTGCGATTGAAGGATTTTACGACGATGTCCGCCCGCTCGAAAAATGGGAACGAGAAATGTGGGCCAAAGTTCCCGGTTCTAGTGATTCCGACATCCTCGCCATCACAGGCTCCCCCTCCACGTTCGGAGAACCTGGATTTTCCTCCGCCGAACGCCTCTGGGCTCGCCCAACAGCCGAAGTCAACGGAATTGGTGGTGGCTACCAAGGAGAAGGGTCAAAAACCGTCATCCCAGCAGAAGCGATGGCAAAGTTCTCATTCCGCCTTGTTCCAGATCAAGACCCCGAAGACATCATGGAGAAAGTTCAAGCCCACCTCAAAAAACACACCCCTCCAGGCGTCACTTTAGAAATCGAAGTAGGACACGACGGAAAACCATTTTTAGCCGACCCACATTCTAAAAATGGAAAAGCGGGTCAAGCGGCTCTCAAAGCAGCCTTTGGCGTAGACCCTGTTCTCATCCGCGAAGGTGGCTCCATCCCCATCATTCAAGACATGAAAGAGATTCTCGGCGTCGAATCGCTCATGCTTGGTCTTGCCCTGCCAGACTGTCAAATCCACGCCCCCAACGAAAACTTCTGGGTTGAAAACTTTGAAGCAGGAATTCGCCTCAACCGCGCTCTCTTGGAAGAAATCGCCAAATAAAACTCACCCAATAATCCACTCCACAAAAAACTCCTGCAATGACAACGCGTTGCAGGAGTTTTTTTAGATTAAAAATCCGTTTATCTGAAAGCAGCCAAACGGCGGAGTTTCCGCTTAATGCTCACCTTAGCGGCTGAGCTAATTCGGTCAGTAAAAAGAATACCATTTAAGTGATCGCACTCGTGCTGGAGCGCACGAGCCAACAAACCATCGGACTCAACCACGAGCACGGAGCCATCGAGTTGAGGTAAGGTAGCTTTCACCAACGTAGGGCGTTTTACATTTGCACGAATGTCATAAATGCTAAGACACCCCTCTTGCTCTGACTCCTTGGGGCCATCCAGCTCCAACGATGGGTTAATGAAGACTAGAGGCATAATGTCTTCCAACTTAGCGTCCTCGCCATTTACTTTCAAAAAACTAATGCAACTGGGGTCGTGTGAAACATCCACCACAGCCATTTGAATGTCATGATTCACTTGTGGTGCTGCAAGCCCTACGCCCTCAGCCTCCACCATCGTCTCGATCATATTTTGAGCAAGCTCTTTGATCGAGTCATCGACAGTTTCGACAGCTCTGCATTTTTTTCGGAGGATTGGGTCGCCATATTGAGTAATTTCTAAAATCATAAGAAAGTGGGTCGTTTAAAATTTATCGAAGAGCCGATTCGGGGATCTTCACGCGCGTGGGCACATCTTTGGGGTTAATCCCCGCTTCAATCAAGGCATTTTGCACTTTTATGAACGTTTCCAAGGGAACTTTTTTATCGGGCTCAAGTTCGAGCTTTCGATTTGGAAAGTTTTCCTTAAAAATTCTGAGATAATCAACCAGCATCCCTTCAGTGATTCGGGTGGCATCCAAAGACACCTGTCCATCAGAAGCAATCGCAAGCACAGCCGCAGGCGCCACCACCTGAGTCGTCGCTGAATCTTGAGCCAAAGCGAGTTCAATCTGTAACACTTCCCGTTTTTTCTTTGGGTCATACTCCACGGCAAAATAAATCAACAAAATCATCAAAATGTCGATCAATGGCAAGATCGGCACCAGTGGGATTTTTCGTTTGGGTCGGTAAAATTCCATAAGAAGGAAAAATTAAGAATGAATATTATCAGAGTGTTCTTTCTGGTTCATCGTTGCATCGGAATGTCCAAAATACGCCTGATGGTGGTGGAACGCAGAAATAACCGAGCCCATAATCACCTCCAAACGAGCCGCCATGGTTTCAATTTTCCGGTTGAAAAAACTGTGCGCAATCACGGTTGGAACCGCCACAGCAAGACCGGCAACCGTGGTGTTGAGCGCCATTGAAATACCGTGTCCCACACTCGCATGATCTGCGGATTGCCCCACGTGCGCAAACACAACAACCAAGCCACTCGCCGTCCCCAGCAAACCAAGTAACGGAGCGATGGTAATCACTACCTCCAAAGTGCTCATCCCCGCATTCATTTTAACAATTTCTTCCCGCGCAGCAGACTGCACAGCCTCCTGCACTTTCCCTTCTCGACGCGTAGCATTATGCAACGCCACGTTACAGAGTCTCGCTAAAGCGGTCTCCCCTGCGGCAAATGTTTCATCCAATCCATTAAGATCTCCCCGATCGAGGTAAGTTTCTAATTTTTCAACTTCGGCAACCAAGGAATCAGGCATGACTAATGCTTTTCCCAATGTCATCGATTTAAAAAGAACAACGGCGACTGCAATCAGCGAACACAGTAAAATAGGAATCATAAACCAGCCTCCTTGGCTGAAAAATCCCCATACGGTTTCCCATGCCGCGGGCTCTGCAGTGTTCATTAGTAATGATAAATTCATAGTGGTTTGATAGTGTTGTTATGTGATTAGATTTAGAAATAGAAATTATAAATAAGCTCCAAAGGCTCACCTTTAAGCTCTCGTTGCACGGATCTAGGCATGCGGGGAAGCTTCGCTTGCCGAATCGCCCGCTGCGTAAACCCGCGCTCGATAAAGTTCGCCTCGACGACTTCTTGGAATTTGATTCCAGAAACTTTTCCGTTTTTATCCACGTAAAAACGAATCGAAATCACACCGGGAACGATATAGTCGCGATGCTGTTCACAGTTTCGTCGCCACTGCAACTCTACCGCCTTACTCACCAAGGCTTGATAGCGCCCCAACGGCGTATTTTTAACATTTAGAGCACTCTTTCCCCGACGAGAAATGGACCCCGTCACTTTGTTTTTGCGAGAATACCCGACAAAGCTATCCTTTTTAGGTTTCTGCTTAAGTTCTTCCCCTTTGGTTTCTTTATTTTGTCCGTCGTTTAGCCGTTCCTTGGGAGATTCCTTTTCTTTTGGTTTATCCTGCACACGCCCTTTTTCTTTGCCGAGGTCAGGTGTGGGCAGTTTTTTCCCTTGCTTGAGGTGTTTATTTCTCAGCTGAGCCGAATCTTCAGCAGGTTTGGGTTCGATCGGCTCCACTTTGGGTTGAGTTTCCTTCTCTGGAGTGTCGTTGCGCGAAGCCGTTTCCTCTTGTGGTTTCTCGGTTTCGGCTCCCGTCTTATCTTTTCCAACCGACCCGTCTTGATACTCGCGTGTCACCGTTTCCACTTGCCCTTGGTAAAGCGGGTTTGCTCCATCCTGCGATGGCGTATTTGGATCTGCTCCAAGCGTTGGTGCTTTTTCAGAAGCCGCCAACGTATCCCGATCCCCTATGCGGTCGGTCTCCTGATCGGGCACACCCGCTTGATCCGCGGAAGTCCGAGTGTATTTCTTTCTCCGCTTCTCCAGCGGTTTGCGCTGTTCTTTTTTCTTTTTAGCAACTTCTTTAGGAGGAACCACTTTAGGCTTGGGCGCTTTAGCGGTTTTGGGTTTCTCCTTGGCTTTGGGTGGCTCAGGCGGTTTGGGGACCACATCAGGCTTTGGCATTTTCACCAACGGCCGAAGAATCACCGTCACCTCGGGCTCAGGCGTGGGTTCGCGCTCTGGTGATTCGTATCGAAATAACGGCAAATCCCAAACCAGCAAAAGAATCCACCCAGCAATCACAAGCAGGTGCACACCCACAGCCATCACCACCGAAAGGATGATGCGCTTTTGAAAAAGGGTGAACTTGCTCACGCGGGGGAAC
The DNA here is from genome assembly GCA_964583225.1 of uncultured Verrucomicrobiales bacterium. Lineage (GTDB taxonomy): Bacteria > Verrucomicrobiota > Verrucomicrobiia > Verrucomicrobiales > Akkermansiaceae > Oceaniferula. The sequence goes on from CAZOWD010000002.1 coordinate 10,326, forward strand.
ATATAAGAGGAAAAATAATTTGCGAAATACTTAATTTTAAAAATTCATGACAAAATTTTCCCTCTCTCCACGAGCAATTCCGTTGACAACCCAGAGAGGATTCATTCTATTTCATGAAACGTTCTTTTACTTCTCACCATTACGCGCACTCCTATGAAAACTATTCATGCTATTTTCCTTTTTTATATTGAAGGGTTTCGGAGCATGACCACGGGCAAAAAGCTCTGGCTCATCATAGGGATCAAACTTTTTGTGATGTTTGCGATTCTTAAGGTGTTTTTCTTTCCCAACTTTCTCAAAACCAACTTTAACACAGATAAAGAACGTGGCGATTATGTGCTGGAGCAATTAACAGCTCCAACAACCCAACCATCTTCACACCAACCAACCAGTCAATCAAACAATGGACTTACTAAGTAACATCGACACCTCCCTCGTGGATTGGTCCCGAGCGCAATTTGCTCTGACCGCCATGTATCACTGGATTTTTGTCCCGCTCACGCTGGGACTTTCATTCATCATCGCCATCATGGAGACGCTCTATGTAAAAACAGGTGATGAACAATGGAAAAAAATCACCAAATTTTGGATGAGCTTATTCGGCATTAACTTTGCCATCGGAGTCGCCACGGGCATCATTCTCGAATTTGAATTTGGCACAAACTGGTCCAATTACTCTTGGTTTGTGGGAGACATCTTCGGTGCCCCTCTCGCGATTGAAGGCATCATGGCATTTTTCATGGAGTCCACGTTCATCGCTATCATGTTTTTCGGATGGGAGAAGGTGAGCAAAAAAATGCACCTCGTTTCCAGCTGGCTCGTCGCCGTGGGATCCAACCTATCAGCTCTCTGGATTCTCGTAGCAAACGCATGGATGCAAAACCCAGTAGGCACTAAGTTTAACCCTGAAACAGCCCGCAATGAAATGGTCGATTTCTGGGCGGTTCTTTTCTCTCCGACAGCCATCAACAAATTCCTCCATACCATCACCTCGGGCTACGTGTTAGCTGCCATTTTTGTAATGGGAGTCAGCGCTTGGTTCCTTCTGAAAAAACGTCGCGTCCTCATGGCAAAACGCAGCATTCTTATCGCTGCTATTTTCGGACTCATCAGCAGCCTTTATCTTGCATTTACAGGTGACGGATCGGCTTATCAGGTAGCCCAAACCCAACCCATGAAGCTCGCCGCTATGGAAGGGCTTTATCACGGAACAAAAAATGCTTCTCTCACGATGGTTGGAGTGCTCAAACAAACTCCACCAAAGGAAGACGAACCCGATAACGATCCATTTGTTTTTGATATCAACATCCCTGTCCTCTCCTACCTCGCTTACCACGATTTCAACGCCTACGTCCCTGGCGTTTACGATCTCGTTGAGGGTAATAAAGAACAAGGCATTCCTTCGTATTACGATAAAATAGCCCAAGGCAAAATCGCAATTCAAGGGCTCAAAGATTACAAAGCCGCCCAAAAAGCAAAAGACGACGAAAAAGCGGCCGAAGCGCTCGCTCGTTTCAAAGCCAACTACAAAAACTTTGGCTATGGGTATTATGACGATCCTAACGACCTCATACCGAACGTGCCACTCGTCTTTTATTCCTTCCACATCATGGTCGCTCTCGGCATGATGTTCACAGGTCTCTTTTTCCTCTCCATTCTCTCTATTTACAAAGGATGGATCGAAAATTGGCGCTGGTTCCAATACATCCTTCTCTGGAGCATCCCGCTTGCCTTTATTGCCCAGCAGTGCGGATGGATTGTTGCCGAAGTTGGCCGTCAACCATGGGTTGTGCAGGATCTCATGCCAACGCTGAGCGCGGTGTCCAACATCAACAAATCCAACGTGATGATCACCTTCTTCCTTTTCCTGTTTGTCTTTACCATCCTATTTATCGCAGAGGTGAAGATCATGCTTTCCGCCATTAAAAAAGAATCACTCATTGAAGAGGAACACTAATAACCGCTATGTTTGAATCATTCTCACTCCTCGTTTTGCAGCAATACTGGTGGGCCGTTGTCGCCCTTCTCGGAGCATTGCTCGTTTTTCTCATGTTTGTTCAAGGAGGACAAACTCTCATTTACACGCTTGGCAAAAATGAACCCGAGCGCAAAGTCATCGTCAATTCGCTCGGTCGAAAATGGGAGATCACCTTCACCACGCTCGTCACCTTTGGAGGCGCTGCTTTTGCATCGTTTCCACTGTTTTACTCGACGTCGTTTAGTGGCGCCTACTGGGTGTGGATGCTGATTCTCTTCGCCTTTATCGCCCAAGCAGTTTCCTACGAATACCGCTCAAAACCCAACAACTTCCTAGGGCAACGCACCTATGACGCCATGCTCTTTGCTAACGGGTTACTGGCAACAGTCCTCATTGGGACCGCGGTCGCCACGTTCTTCACGGGTTCCGAATTTGCCCTCGATGAAATGAACCGTTCGTTCTGGAAAAGCCCATGGGGTGGTCTGGAGCTTGCGTTCAACTTAGCGCGTCCGCAGACCTATCTCAACTTGTCGCTTGGTTTGGCTATTTTCTTTTTAGCGCGCACCCAAGCACTTCTGTATTTCATGAACGATATCGATGACGACGCAATCATCGCACGAGTTCGCAAACAACTTCCTAAAAATGCGCTGCCGTTCCTCGTGTTTTTCCTCACGTTTGTCGGGGGCATCCTCATGTCTGATGGATTTGCCTACGATGCTAAAACCAAAATCGTCAGCATGGTTCCTCACCATTATTTGAACAGCCTCATCGCTATGCCAATCGTAGCCGCCATTTTCCTTTTAGGCGTAGTCGCTGTCCTGCTTGGCATTTACAAAGCTTGGTTCGATTTTGAGAAGTCTCACCGCAAAGCCATCTGGTGGTCTGGAGCAGGAACCATCGCCACAGTCTTTGCTCTTCTTTTGCTTGCTGGCTACAACCACACCGCATTTTACCCATCCACACACGACCTCCAAAGCTCGCTCACCATTGAAAACGCATCGTCCAGCCGCTACACGCTCATCGCTATGGGGTATGCGTCTCTGATGGTTCCCTTTGTTGTCGCTTACATTTGGTTTGTTTGGAAATCTCTCAACAACACACCCATCACCGTTAAGGAGATGGAAGATGATGACCACGCCTACTAAGCTCCCCCATTAACCTATTCCCCATCCATTCATGAACCCTGCAGAAGTTATTCTCCTAGCCAGTTGGCCTGTCTTGATCGTTGTCTGTTATCAAGCCTGCAAATACGGCATCAAAAAATTCGACAACGATTCTCAATAAAGTTCTCCAGAACTTGATCCTTGAAACTTCCACCGTCCCTAATCAATCTCTCGCGCATGAAGATTGAGGTGGATTGTTTATCTCCGCAGCGGATCGACCAGTTTCTGGTGGCTCGACTGCCTGAACTCTCGCGATCGCGTATTCAGGCTTTGCTCAAGTCTGGAGATATTTTACTCAACGCTGCCAAAACAAAGGCAAAACAAAGCGTGAGTAGTGGCGATGTCATCTCCGTCACCATCCCCGAGCCGACAAAAGCCGAAGCGCAGCCCGAGGATATCCCGCTCGATGTTATTTTTGAAGACGAACACATTATCGTCATCAATAAAGCCCACGGGATGGTTGTGCATCCTGCCGCAGGAAATGCCGATGGCACATTAGTCAACGCCTTACTTTTTCACTGCAAAGGTCAACTCGCAGGAGAAGGAGGCGCCGACCGCCCCGGCATCGTGCACCGACTGGACAAAGACACTTCAGGATGCATCATCGCTGCAAAAAATGATGCAGCCCACCAATCGCTCGTCAGCCAATTTGCCAATAGAACCACGGAAAAACGCTACCTCACGGTTGTCCAAAGCACACCTAACAAACCCGAAGATAGCATCTTCACCCACATTGGTCGCCATCCAGTTAATCGGATGAAAATGGCAGTGTGTAATCCTGGAAGTGGCAAAACCGCTATCACCGACTACAGGGTAATTTACCAAGCTCCCGACGAGACCTGCCTCATCCTCTGCGACCTTCACACTGGGCGGACCCACCAAATCCGCGTGCACATGTGCCATATCGGCACGCCGATCTTAGGCGATCCCATTTACGCAAAACCCAATCGTCAAATTGTTCGCCCTGGCCGACTCATGCTACACGCTTGGCAACTGGTCATTGACCATCCACACACTGGCGAACGGCTCTCATTTCAATCCGAACTTCCCAAGGTCTACGCGCCATGGATCGAAAACGACTCCTTTAAAAACTTACAATCCACCATCTCATGAACGACGAATCACTCATTGAATCTCTCCTCCCCGCTATCGAACAGCAACTCGAATCTTCTGCAACGCCCTATGTGAAAGCCACCTTTGTGCGCCTCACTGAAAAAGAACTTCTCAGCCCCAACGACGCCAAAGAAATGATTGCACTCTGCCTAGCTGATGAATCCAACCGGATGTTCATCGAAAAACGGAATTTTGATGAATCGCGTTACCAAGAACTCCTCAACAACCTTCCGATAAGCGAAGAGGATTAATTTTTTCCATCTAAACAACTTTCTTCCTCTAGATCTAATCAGCCCACAATTATCATGAAAAAAACGGCTCTTCTAATCCCTGTTTTTCTCGTCATCTTAGGCCTCGCCATTTGGGCTCTTTGGCCTCAGAAAAAAACGACAAACTCCGATTCCGCACTCACCCTCTACTGCGCTGCTGGTCTCCGATCCCCAGTTTCTGAAATCATCAATCAGTATGAAAAAGAAACGGGGCGTCATGTCAAAGTGATCTACAACGGATCTGGAGCATTGCTGTCCCAAATTCAAATAGGAGGAGGAGACCTCTATCTCCCCGCCAGCAATGACTACATTGAAGAAGCCAAAAAACTCAATCTCACCGCGGAAACCATTCCCGTAGCCTCCATGAGCGCCGTCATTGTCGTGGACAAAAACAACAACTCCATCCACACGCTCAATGACCTCACGCAACCCAATGTAAAAATCTCCTTCGCTGACCCATCTGCCGCCATCGGAAAATTCACCCGCAACATCCTCCGCGAAAATAAACTTTTAGAAAAAATTCAAAAAAACGTAACGGTCACTAAACCCACAGTAAACAACATCGTAGAAGACGTCACCCTTGGCAGTGTCGATGCCACAATCGCGTGGGACGCCGTGGCTAGCAACTACCCAGCGGTCAAACTCATCCACGATCCTATCTTGGATCAACATCCGCAAACCACATCTATCACCGTTCTCAAATCCAGCCAACACCCCACCGAAGCTCTCCACTTTGCCCGCTATCTCAGCGCAAAGGATAAAGGACTCCCCATTTTCAAAAAACACCACTTCACCCCCGTGGCTCTCGCCGATCAATGGGCCGACACTCCAGACGTTGTTATCTTTTCGGGCTCGATGCTTCGCCCCGCCATCGATGATCGAATCCACGCATTTGAAAAACGTGAAGGGTGTAAAATCTCAACAGTTTACGAAGGCTGTGGCACTCTAGTAGCTCAAATGAAAGCAGGTGCCGACCCCGCATTTTACTTTTCCTGTGACACTACATTTCTCGATCAGGTCAAAAATAAATTTGAACCCGGAACAATCGTCACGAAAAATGAAATCATCCTTCTCGTGCCAAAAGGAAATCCCAAAAACCTGCACACACTCGATGACATTTCTAAACCTGGACTCAAAATAGGTCTCGCCCATCCAGTTAAAAGCGCCCTCGGCAAGCTCACTCGCGTGATGCTTAAAAATTCCCACCACCTTGAAAAACTCCAAAAATCAAACAATATCGTCATCATGGCTAGCAAAGGGGATGAGCTTGTCACTCAAATGCAAGTCGGAGCCCTCGATGCAGCTCTACTTTATCGGAGCAACGCACTTGCCAGCGAGTCCATCAGCAAAAACTGCACCATCATTTCTCTGAACCGCCCCGATGCCATAGCAACTCAACCCTATGCAACAGCCCTAGACACACCCTACCCCAACCTTCTTCACCGACTCGGTGAATACCTCACCAATTCAGAAGCAAAGAAAACCTTTTTGCACTACGGTTTTACTTGGAAAAAGAATTAAACGCAGGCTCATTTTCCGTGTTGGTTTCCTATTCCACAAAACCTTTTACTCCAAAACCTCTAACCTAAAAGACACCCGACTCACTTACCGCTCATGCTTTTTGCGTATCCAGGATGGCTCATGCTACTCTTCATCCTCCCCTTAATTTTACTGGGAGGGATTTTGACGCATCGGCGACGAAATAAAGCATGGGCGACTCTTGTGGCGCCTCACCTCCGCAAACAACTCGTCACTCAAACATCTCGAACCCGACACTGGGCATCGCTCGTCTTAGGGTTGCTCGGAGCTGCACTCATCATCGTAGCCATCGCTCGTCCTTACGTGGGACACACCACAACAAACGAGCAAATCCGCACGCGCAATATCCTTATTGCTATCGACACCTCGCGATCAATGCTTGTCAAAGACGGCTCCCCCAATCGTATGGCAACCGCTCAAGCTGCGGCAATCGAACTCCTCGAGTCCTTTCCCAACGATCGAGTTGGCATCATCGCCTTTTCTGGAGCGCCTCTCCTCATGGTTCCCCTAACCATCGATCACGCTGCCGTGCATGAAACCATCAGCCAACTCGACACCCGTATCATTCCCCGAGGTGGATCAGATCTCAATGCTGCCGTGCAACTCGCTCTCAAAACTTTTGAAAAAACAGGTCAAAAAGGCAACGCACTCATCCTCATCAGCGATGGAGAAAACCACTCCCAAGAAACCGAAAAAACAGCCAAAGCCATTCGAGATTCAGGCGTTACGGTCTGCGCCATCAGCGTAGGAACCGAAGCCGGAGGAATCATCCCCGACTCCAAAAAACGCGACGGCAAATTCCGAGACAAACAAGGTCACACGGTTCTCAGCAGAATGATTCCCGAAGCGCTCGACACCTTATCGCGAGCGGGTCACGGAACCTACGTCTCAGCGTCTGAAGCCTCCACTAAAACCATTGCAACCACTATTTCTGGAATCAAACGCCAACAACAACTCGGACGAAAACGCAGCATTCCCTCCGAACGGTTTTACTGGTTTCTCATCCCCGCTGCCCTCTGCCTCACACTTTCCCTCCTACTCAGATCTCAGCTATTCACAAAAAAAGCAAACACACGCCCAACAAACTCGCCGCAAAAAAAATCAGCCATTGCGCTCATCCTTCTCAGCTTTCTGTTCACGCATCACCTTCAAGCGTCCACGTTAAGTGACGCCAAAAAGGCTTACCAATCCAAAGATTACTCGACCGCCATCACGCTCTTTAAAATCGCTCGTAACCGAGCAAAAGGAGAAAAACGCCACGCCATCGAGTTTGCCATGGGCGCCACAGCTTACCGGATGAATCTCTGGACCACAGCAACCACTCATTTCTCCAAGGCACTCCTAACCAACAACCAAAAACTCCAAGAAAATACTCACTACAACCTCGGAGAATCACTTTTCCGCACAGGGCTTACTATTCTCGATCCCAAACTCGCCACCGAGTCGGATTCCCGCAAAATCTACAATACCTTATTCGCCACAACCCATTTTAAAGAAGCCCCTAAAATCCCTGCTGATAAAAAACAAAAAGCCGCCATCCTCTGGCAAGATGCAATCGATCACTACCAAGCAGCGCTCCAACTCAATCCAAACAACCCAAACGCCTCCGACAACTTAAAAAACACCCAGCGGTTACTCGATCAACTCTTACAAGAGCCCCCGCCTAAAGAAAAAACAGATCCCGAGGATCAATATAATCCAGAAACAGATCCCAACTACGATCCCAATCAACAAGAAGGCGACAACTCAAAAAGCAAAGGCGAAGGAGATGATCCTGATAAAACATCAGGCAAAAAAGACAAAGATGGAGAAAAAGACAGCAAAGATCAAAATAACCAGAACGATGACGCGTCAAAAAACTCTTCTGATCAATCTGACAAATCAAACACGTCCAAAGGTGACGGCGAAAATCAGCCACAGAAAAAACAAAAAAAGGGAGAATCCGACGAAGCTTACGCCGCCCGAATTCTCAAAGAAAACTCAGACGCCGAAGTTCGTCCAGTTCAGCGGCAGATTCTGCAACTCCGCCGCCCAGCTAAAGATTGGTAAAAAGTTAGGAAGATTCTCTCCCTGACGTTCTCTCTCCTTACGGCACGCGTGGGAATTTTGAGAAATCGGGATCACGTTTTTCAACAAACGCATTTTTCCCCTCTTTCCCCTCCTCACTCATGTAATAAAGCATGGTGGCATTTCCAGCGAGATCGAGAAGCCCCATTTGGCCATCACAATCTGCATTAAGTGCCGCTTTGAGGCAACGCAGTGCAAGCGGAGAGTGCTGAAGCATTTCCCGACACCACTGCACGGTTTCTTTTTCCAAATCAGCCAAAGGAACCACGGTATTCACCAACCCCATATCGAGAGCTTGCTGAGCATCATACTGACGGCACAAAAACCAAATCTCACGTGCTTTTTTCTGTCCTACAATCCGAGCCAAATAACTCGATCCTAAACCGCCGTCAAAAGAACCCACTTTAGGGCCCGTCTGACCGAAGCGCGCGTTATCGGCAGCAATCGTCAAATCACACACGAGGTGAAGCACATGGCCACCACCAATCGCATATCCAGCCACCATCGCCACAACAGGCTTGGGCAATGTGCGAATTTTACGTTGCACATCTAAAATATTCAAACGAGGCACGCCATCGCTTCCAATATACCCAGCATGACCGCGAACTTTCTGGTCTCCACCTGAACAAAATGCCAGATCGCCTGCTCCCGTCAAAATAATCACACCCACTTCAGGGTCTTCATGTGCCATTTCTAAAGAACGAAGAAGCTCATGAGTGGTTTGCGGGCGAAACGCATTCCGCACTTCTGGGCGATTGATCGTAATTTTGGCAATTTGGCCGTCCTCACTTTTTTCGTAAAGGACATCTTCAAAGTCGGCAGGTTGGGCTGATTTCCACATGCCCATGAGCATCATCGTTTGAGATGACAGATGCAACCGCGAAATACGAAAAATAAAGTCAGTCTTTCAAAAAATCGACACACAGCTCAACAAATTTCTCCGGGCACTCCCACGGAACCCGATGTCCAGATTTCGGAACGATCTGATGTTCCGCATTGGGCAACTGCAACACCGCCTCCTTCCCCAAAGCTGTAAACTTTTGATCCAACTCTCCAGTCACCCAAAGAACAGGGCACTCAATTTCCTTCAACCTCGGTGATAAATCTTCCTGTGCCCCCAACGACCAATCCACAAAGGAACGAGCCACCGATGCTCGTCGACTTTTTAAAACTCGCCGATCTGGCATCTCCCCCGCGCCCGCTAACACGCCTTGAGATTCCCATTTTTTCAAAAAATCCGACCACTCACCTTTCAATGCCAACGCCGACCACTCCGCATCTTTCAATCGACGCTCCACCCGTTCCGATTCCTCCTTGAGCCCAGGGTGAGCAGAAACAATCACCGCGCGCTTCCACATCTTAGGATCTTCCAAAAGAGCATGAAGCGCTAACCTTCCGCCCATCGAATACCCAATCAACACAGGATCAGGGTCAATTCTCCGAATCTGCCCCGCAATCGCCGCCCCCACCTCACTTAAAGGCATTGGACAACAATCTAAAAAACGCCAAAGGTCGAGCCGTCGCACTTCATCGCACGACGCCCCGACCTCAGCTAAAGTTTCGCGCATGGATGTTGCAAACTCCAACCAATCAGCGGAGCGACCAACAGCACCATGCAAGGTCCAAATCATACTTTTCTTTCAGTAAAGCGGACCTTTGGTTTGAAAATTAAAGCGACTTCAAGCAAGCTTGGATCGCATCGAAATCAGGCATATCGCCTGGGTTATCGAGAACTTCTGCGTATTGGATCTTACCTGACTGATCCACAACAAATGCAGAACGCTTCGCTACGCCACCCATAATGAGATTGGCCTCTGGAATGAAGCTCTCATAAGCAATGCCGTATGCTTCAGCAACCTTGTGCTCGTAATCACTGAGAAGCGGAAGGCTGATGCCTTCTTTCTTCGCCCATGCATCTTGTGCAAATGGGTTATCGCCAGAAATACCGACAACTTCAGCATCGAGAGCTTTGTAAGCATCCAAAGTTTTTGTGATCGTGCAAAACTCCTCGGTGCAACCACCGGTGAAAGCCATAGGCACAAACAAAAGAAGAACATTGGACTTCTCGATCAAAGAAGCGAGCGTGACAACCTGTGGGCCATCAGCAGTGAGAGAAACAAGAGAAAATTCAGGGGCGGTATCGCCAATTTTAAGAGACATAAGTAATCAATAATTAAGGTTAAAGCGCGCTAGAAAACGGACAACCCGCCACTAGAGCAACGCGCAATAAATTAAACACAGGTTTACCTACTGGCAAGTGACTTTTGTGTCATTAAGCTCCTCAACGCTGATATCTCGACCACGCAACTGCGATCTAAGCGCGAGAGCGAGGTTCCGCTTTTACGCGGGAAACAGCACCTGCACTGGTCACAAATGGTCCGTCTTTCATAGGAGCCACACCAGTCGATGCAATTTCAGGCAACTCTGTAGGTTTTCCAGCAAGAGGAAACTCTTTGCGCAATGGATGGTAAGGGTAACCATCCCACATCAAAATACGGCGAAGATCGGGGTGATTGGCAAATTTAATGCCCATCATGTCATAAACCTCACGCTCATGCCAGTTAGCACCTGCCCAGAGATCGCTTACCGTAGGAACCACGGCCTCATCGGCCTCTTTTTCTGTAACAGGAGCCTTAACACGCAAGTGCACAGAATCATCCACTTTAGCCAACTCATAAACCATCATGAAGCGAGGATCTTCTCCCGAATTGTCAACACTTGAAGCATCAACCAAAAAGTTTAACTCCAACTCGTTAAAGCAAAATTCCATCACCGCCCGAAGGTCGGACAAAGGGACAGTCACGCTATGCTCACCACGAAACTCAAGAGTTGTCGCATTGGTGAATTTTTCCAGAACCTTTTCGGCAGCTTGTTTAGCAGTCATGATTTTATCGTTTTTATCAAAAGTGTTGAATATAAATACTTATCGATCGTCTAGTTACGCGCTCGTATTGACTGGTTTTTCTGGAGATTCCTTTTTGAGATCCGCCAAAGATTTTTCTTCATCAATTTTTTCCTGAAGCTTCATCAACCCTTCAATCAATGCCTCAGGGCGAGGTGGGCATCCAGAAATGTAAACATCCACAGGAATCAAACGGTCAATCCCCTGGAGAACGGAATAACTGCGGAACATTCCGCCACTAGAAGCACACGCTCCCATCGCAATACACCACTTGGGCTCGGGCATTTGATCCCAAACTCGCTTCACAGCTAGTGACATTTTGTAGGTTACGGTGCCAGCAACAATCATCACATCACTCTGACGAGGTGAAAACCGCATCACTTCCGCACCAAAGCGAGAAATGTCAAATCGGGAAGAAGCTGTAGCCATCAACTCAATCGCGCAACAAGCCAATCCCATGGGCATAGGCCAGAGTGAATTTTTACGCATCCAGTTAATAGCGGCATCCACACGAGTAAAAATAACATTTCCCTCGATTTTAGAATCGTAAGCGGCATGAGCGATTGACTTTTGGGCTGATTCCAAAGAATCACCAGAATCCGAAGTAGAAGTTTCAGCTGAATGGACCATAACAATGGAGCGAGAGATTTTTCTCGACAGCGAAAACGTAGCTAGAGTTGCGCGCATCACAAGTCAATTTTACGGGCATTTTTTAAATATTTTCACCGCCTCACCACAAAGCACACAAAGAACCCATTTCAAGTGGGTCATTTTTTTGAATTTTACGCTTACCTCCACGCGAAAAGCAGTCTATAAGCGCGCCCATCTACGATTCTTATGGAAAAGTTAAATTTCACCTACAACGCCCCTAGGAAACAAAGAAAACAACACAAGCATATGAAAAAACAACTCAAATGCACGAGTGCTCTGTGCGCGCTAACCTTCTGTATTCCTCAATTTACCCCCGCCTTACACGCTCAAGAATCGTTAGTCCAAAAAGAACTCACACGCCGGATCCACAACGCTCAATCAGGCAACGAGCTCCTCCAATTAGGGGATACCGCCTACAAAAAGAAAGACTACAAAAACGCTGTCGATCTCTACAAAAAGGCATTCAACATCATCCCAAAAGGAGCCATCAGCAATGAGCTCCGCGCTGCCGCAGCAGAACGCTATGCAACAGCAGCCACCGAGCGAGCTCGAAAACTGGCAAAAGGCGGACGTTACGACGAGGCTAAAGCTCTTCTCGATGAAGTTCTCAAACCTGAAATCGCTCCTGCACATTTAGCGGCGGTTAAACTTAGAAAGCAAATAGACGACCCGATTCGCTACAACCCAGCGCTCACACGTGAACACACCAAAAACGTTCAAGAGGTTGGCATGGCACTGCGTAAAGCTGAAGGGTTCTACAATCTCGGACAATATGACGAGGCTCTAAAAACTTACGAATCAGTTCTCCGAATTGACCCATTTAACAAGGCGGCTCGTCGCGCGATGGAAAAAATCGAAGCGACAAAATCCGACTACTATCGAGCAGCTTACGATCAAACACGAGCCTCCCTACTTTCAAATGTAGATCAAGCATGGGAACTTCCCGTCCCCAAAGAAGTAGATAAATCTCTCTTAAATCAATCTTCTTACGAAGAAGAACCCTCCTCTTACACTCTCAAAGAAAAACTGGCAGGAATCACCATTGATACCGTCGATTTTGAAGGAGCCTCTCTAGAAGAAGCTGTCGATTTTGTTCGACTCAAAAGCCGAACTGGTGACGCTCCATCAATCACTGGAGAACGCAATGGGATCAACATTTTCCTCAACCTTGGCGACCCCGACAGCCCCAAAGCGGAAGCCATCAGCGCATCGCGGATCGACCTCAAATTGCGAGACATCCCCCTATCCAAGGTGCTCGACTACATCACGGATCAAACCCACACCCAATGGCGTAGCGATGGAACTGCTATCACCATCACTCCCTTGGGAAGCTCCAACGATGCTTTAATAACTAGATCCTTCAAAGTTCCACCCAACTTTCTCACGGCAGCTTCGAGCCAAAAGACAGAAAACACCGATGATATTTTTGGAGAAAGCAAGAGCGACTCCAACGGATTCCTTCCCGAAAAAATTTCTATCACAGACTTTCTCAAACAAAATGGCGTTAGCTTTCCCGATGGAGCTACAGCAAGCTACAACCCATCAAGCAACACGCTCATTGTCCGCAATACTTCGTCCAATATCGACCAAATTGACAATTTGGTATCCATCATTTCATGCGAAGAACCCGTGCAGGTCATTATCCGCACAACAATCCGGCGCGTTAGCGAGAAAAAACTCAAAGCATTGAGTTTCGACTGGTTGATTTCTCCTGCTCACCTCGGAGGTGGAACCTTCCTAGGCGGAGGAACCGTTGGAAACGGATCTGCCTTGTCCGACATGCCACTCAATCCGTTTTCAGGTCTAGGATCTCCTCTCACTGCTGGCCTCCGTAGCGGAGATACGGGCCTACACGCCGATAAGATTGAATCATTCATCGAAGCTGGCTCCACTGGATTTGGAAGCACTGAAATTCGCGCCCCAGGAATCCTTACGATTACGGGAGTTTATAGTGGCATCCAGCTTCAAATGATGATGCGAGGTATGGATCAAAAAACGGGAGCCGACATCATGACTCAACCTTCAACCATAGCGCGCAGTGGCGAACGTGCTAAAATTGAAGTCATCAAAGAACTGATCTACCCTTCCGAATACGAACCACCAGAACTCCCCAACGACACAAACAATGGTGGTATATCGCCAACAACTCCATCGATGCCCACCGCATTTGAGACTCGAAATGTAGGAATCACACTCGAAGTTGAACCTCGAGTAGGGCCCAACAAAAAAATGATCGAGCTCTCACTCAACCCAGAACTTGTTGAATTTGAAGGATTTGTCAATTACGGAACACCTATCACATCTCCATCTATCAATAGGCTAGGCGAGCCCGAAACTAGAGTTATCACTCCTAACACCATTCTCATGCCCGTCTTTAAGACAACGCGATTGCAAAACCAGACAGTCACCATCCAAGATGGAGCTACCATTGTTTTAGGTGGTTTGCTGACGAGTAGACAAATTAAGATTGAGGATAAAGTGCCAATCTTAGGTGATATCCCTTACGTTGGTCGCCTTTTCCGTTCTGAATCAGAAGAAAAACGCAACGTTGCAGTCATTATCACCATTCAAGCTGAGCTCGTTGATCCTGCGGGACACAAATGGAATCGGTAATCATAATAGCTTGAATATTTATTCTGGTGCGTGATTCATTCCCGCGACCAACGCGTATATTTTTACACTGATCTTCTGAAATAAAATGTCCTCTCTTCCTAAAAAAAAGGCTTCCTCCGATACTAATCCTGAGAATTACTCGGTTGATGAGATGATCGATCATCTCAAAAAAAACACCCATCAGAAAAAATCATCTTCTCAAAAAGACGACAGAGAGCTCATCACTCGAGAAGATGGCACTCAGGTCGTTAAGGTTCGTCGTCGCAAGCGGCGCTCCAAACAACCGACAAAGAAGATCAACTCGGCTCCTAAAACCAACCCAAAACTCAAATGGGCTCTTTTGGGGGTTCTCGTTCTCACTTTAATTTCCTCCGTAGCGGCCACGATTTTTATCATCGCAAAATACAACGGACGAAAGTTTAAAGCTCAAACTGAAGAGACTATCACGGCTCTTACTGGCGCTCAATCTACAAAACTATCCCAACTCCGAGTCACCCCAGTATCGGCTCAAGCACTCAAAGCCGAACTAACTTGGAATTCTCAATCATTTCTTAAAGACGCAACATTCTCAAGAATCCAAGCAGACATCAAAGCGACTAGCTTTTTGTCATCGCTCTGGATAGGTGAAGAAGTCGTTGCGAGCAGAGGCACCATCCACTTGCAAACTCCAACGGCTAGCCAACCGACTTCACTCGAGTTGCCCGAGTCATCCTACAGCTTTGGAGCTTACCGCTGCAATCAACTCAGCCTATTCTTCGGCTCAGAGAAAACCTCCCCTGCGATCACCAACTTGATGGTTTCATTGCGACAACTTCACGATGAAGAAAATCAAATGGTCTTCCAAAACGGCACGCTCAGACTCAAGAATTGGCCCAAGCTAAAAATTTCATCTGGAATTGCTACATTTCATCCAGACGGCGTTAGCATTGAAGCCTTACTCAGAGCCCCCAACTTCTACGACAAAGAACTCATCATCAAAGGAGACATTGCCAATAACACAGAAAAAAAAGCAACCCTTTCAGTTAAAGCATCCAATTATCCCATAGAAGAACTGCTCGGAAAAGATCTTGGTCGTCTCATAAAAGGTGAAATTCTCAGTGATTCTGGCAGCCTCAGCTACGACTTCCAAAAATCTCCAGAAGAAGCGCTCAGTTTCGCTCTTCCATTCACCTCCACAAACATACAATGCGAAGGTTTACCCTTATTCAAAGAACTCAGTAAACTGACGGGAGATCCAGCCTACAAGCGACTCACCTTTTTCCGAGCACGCGGGACTCTTACACGCACCCAAAATGAGATTTCTATCAACAATTTAGAATTCATTAATAACAGCCTCATGGTCATCAGTGGTAACATTGAAGTTAACTCGAAAAACCGCCTCAGCGGAACGTTGACTATCGGTATTCCTCAAACTGTATTTTATGATGATCCGCCCGCTCCGTTTTCAACCCTCGAAGATGGATTCTACAATATTCAGGTCGAGCTCAGCGGTTCAGTCAGAAGACCGAACGACAACTTCCTTACATTGCTCAAAGCAGCAAGGATTCAACGCAAAAAGGCTCAAACTAAAGCTCGCAACTCCCTCACGCCCTCACTTTTAAAAAGTTCAAAAAAATCAGAAAAAAATCAAAACTCTCCAGTCGAAGCTGATTTCGACGAACTGATGCGCTGATCCCGAAGCCATCAAACGCAACGGGGAAAGCATACGCTTCCCCTTTTACTTTTCCTTTTGAATGAGCACGATCAGAAGAATGGAGCGTTCCCTAACACGCAGTCTCAATCGTCTCAGACATCTCAATTTACACATGGGAAAAATTTTTCTCATGCTATATTGGCTAATGGGGGCAACTACTAATGCTTCAGTAAATGTTTCAGTAGCTCCACCCCCCATCGCCCAATCCCACTCACAATCTGAGTTGGGGCAAGTTGCGATCCATTTTTTAGAAAAACTCATTCAAGGAAAAGTCGAACTCCCGCTTGATACGGCCATTTCCGATCATTGCCCCGAGTCTCGACGAAAAAAAATCAAAGAGCAGTTAAAGTTTTTTGCTGAAACCCAACTCGATCCCGATGACTCATTCCACTTGGAAGCAGTCAAAAGATTGGGCAACCTTGCCGCAGTCCTTCTAAAAACTCAAAATGCTCGCACCCCTCTCAGAATCAGAGTCCTCGGCATCACCTTAATCAAGCGCGAAGGAAAATGGATGGTCACCCCGATACCTGGCCGTTTTACCAATACGGGATATGGCTACGATCCGGCCATCGAAAAAAATGTCACCACGCTAGAAAACTGGCTCGAACGTCAAATAGTCATTCGAGAAGCCAAGGCTCGAATCTCAGCTGAGACGAACTTGATCAAAGCGATCAAAAAAGAAGAAACCCGAGCAAAATTTGACGCATTCACCCCGAAACAAGCAGTTTCTCATTTTATCCAAAAATGCCATGAGAAAAACCTTCTCGCTATACTCGCCTGTTTGGGTGCGGGGTCAGGAGGGCTCGAATCAGATCTGGCAACTACCGCAAAAAACATCTCCGAAGGATTAGGAAGCACCGACCCAGAAAACGCATGGCAACTTGTCTCCTCCCCCGATGTTCTTGTTTATAGTTTTAACGTAAACTCAAGAACTCAGGAAATACCCGTAGGTTTTTGGAATCCATTAACACAAGACCACATCCATATCCTCTATTTTTCGATTCATCGATCTCATGGAAAAACATGGCTTTCCCTCCCTTTAAATTTAACCATAAGCTCACTGCCACGACGTGAACAGCACCAACTACTCTGGCAACACCATCATGCCGATGAAGAAACGCTTAAACATCAATTTGTCAAAACGCTGTTCAAAAAAATACCCCAACGCCACTTTTCAGACACTGCGTTCCCCCTCTCAGAGGCTTTCCTTTTGGCTCTTGATAAAAGAGATTTCACTCAAGCATTTCTGCTTCTCCCCAATCAAGGGGATTATTTTGGAAAAAATAAAAACCAACAAAATCTAATCTCAGACCTCAGCGATCTCTGGAAAACGCTCTACCATCTCAGAAAATCTCCCCGTCATGACCTTCCTTTAATCTCAGAAAACTCCCTAGCGCTCCTGCCCCTCCAATACGCTAAAAATAATCACCTCAGCAATTTTCAAACCGTCAAGATCTGGTTCTTCAAAGATGATAACGGGTGGCATCTTATTCCTGAAAACACAATCTCAGAACTCAACGACACCTCTTTAAATCAGCAAAAAAAGAAACTCATCGCATCCATGCAAGCCTCCGTCAAAAAACGCCAGGATGCCTTTTCCAAATCCCTACTCCGTCAAGTAACAACCCTCACGCCCCCACTGAAACTACCAGCTCCCGACAACTCAACAGCGCGAACCTTATTTACGAATTTCCGATCTTACTTGCGCTCAAAAAACACCACATCAGCCCTCGCTCAATGCGCCATCCTCAAGGGAACAAGTAACACCCAAACGCTCAAAACTTTCAGCTACGCACTCAAGGGTGCGTTAGATCAAACAGGCAACGATCACATCCTCAACATTGCTCACTCGGGACCTTGGACTGGGATCTCACTCAAAACTTACTCTCAAACTGCCAAATCGGAAGACTTCCCACTTTACCTTCTCGTCAACACCCCCAAAGGAACTAAGATTTTACTTGATATTGACCTCCGATACGCCACCAACAAAGGGCGCAAATTAATCAACCAACGAAACTGGAAAAAACTCGAAACCAACCTCCCAGAGCAATCACTAACCCACATCAAATCTCTCTTTGCCAAACATGAGGAAGTTTGCAAAAAACACCTAAACCTCAAAAAAACTCCCAAACCTTAGTCGTCATCAAACCCTAGTCGTCCTTTTTCGTTTTTATCTTCCACTCATGTCAACCGATCAGCCACGCAAAGTCCGTTCAGACGTCCCATTTTTTTCGGGACTTCTCGGATTTGGCGTCCTTTATTTGTTGCTGATCCTGAGCATCATCCTCGCCAATGCGAGCTTCATCACGATTCCCGACATTCAGGTCGCGATGGCCAGCGAAGCCATTCAGTCGTCGCTAAAACTCACCTTTCTTACCTGCACCATTTCCGCCATTCTTTCGTTACTTTTTGCGATTCCCATTGGCTACAGCATGTCGCGTTTTCATTTCAAAGGGCGCACACTTTTGGACACCCTATTGGATATTCCCATCATCCTCCCTCCACTCGTCATCGGGCTCAGCCTACTCATCTTTTTTAATAATTTTCCAAGCCGAGAACTATCCATCGAAAAATGGCTCAACTCACACGGAATGGCGGTCACCTTTCACGTCCCCGCCATCATTTTGGCTCAATTTACCGTTGCCGCCGCTTTTGCCGTGCGAAGCATGAAAAATACTTTCGATCAGATTTCACCCCGAGCCGAACAAATCGCACTCACACTTGGATGTAACCACGCGCAAGCGTTCTGGAAAGTTACCCTACCTCAAGCGCACCGAGGCATCCTTGCCGCTGTCGTTCTCGCTTGGGCTCGTGCGCTCGGTGAGTTTGGCCCGATCCTCGTATTTGCTGGTGCCACCCGTGGCCGAACCGAGGTGTTAGCCACTTCCGTTTTCCTCGAAATCAACATCGGCAACCTCGCTGGAGCCGCATCCGTTTCGCTCATTCTCATCACCCTCGCTATTTCAACCATTCTCGTGATCCGCATCGTGGGAGACCGAAAATAATAACGCTCATGCTTTCCGTTCAACAACTCACAGTCCAAGCTGGCGCCTTCACTCTGGAAAATATTTCCTTTGAAGTGGAAACGGGAAACTGTGTCTCACTGATGGGCGCCAGCGGGTCGGGAAAAACCACTCTCATGGAGGCGCTTTGTGGATTGAGACATATTCGGTCTGGTAGCATTCATCTTGATGGACGTGACATCACGCACCTCCGTCCAGGGGAACGTCGCATCGCACTCGTGCCTCAAGATAACGTGCTTTTTCCTCATCTCACCGTGCGCGAACACCTCACTTTCGGTCCCAAAATCCAAGGATGGAAGACGTCCCAAATTTCCGAGCAATGCAACCGATTAGCCGAGCAGTTGGGCATTACCAATTTACTCGACCGCACACCCGAAAACCTTTCTGGAGGCGAAGCTAAACGCGTAGCTCTCGGGAGAGCGCTCGCAATTCAACCGTCGTTACTCTGCCTCGACGAGGCGCTCACAGGGCTCGACGACTCCACTTACGCTGAAATCTTAAATCTTCTCAAAGATACGATTTCCTCACTGCAACTCACCACGCTTCACATCACCCACAACCAAGCCGAAGCCGAAGAACTCGCAGAAACGATCATCAACCTCGATTCATAAATCTTTAATCGGCTCACCCTCTCTGAGCTTGCCCTCTCAAAGTTCGCCCTACTCAATCGATTCCGCATTGAGCTCCCCCAAAAGATCTCGACCCGAAATC
>CAZOWD010000002.1:30147-31558 GCA_964583225.1 uncultured Verrucomicrobiales bacterium
GTGCACGAGCCAAACCCAGGATACCCCTCCGATTTTTGCGGATCATTTTCAGGAGTAACCAACGTCAATAGCGGGCGCGACCGATCAGGCGTCGCAGGCAGAATAACAAGCGGATGAATCCAACACGTCAAAGGTTTGTCAAACCAAGGCTTACGTCCAGCTTCCATCGAGAGCATTTGAATGCCACAGCGCCCCTCACGATCCAAAAAAACGCAGCGCGTTTTTGGAAAATGCGCGGGATAATCCACGGCCAACTCCCCCTTCTCTGCTGGGCGCGTCGCCGTTTTTAACGACCTGCCACCACGCACCGACACAATAGGATCTACTGGCAAAATCAGCCCAAACTCCAACAAGCGCTCACGGTGATTTTTTAAAATCTGGCGCACGCCTCTGGCTTCTTCCTCTGAAAGATACACTCCATCGTGACAACAAGTCGCTCGACACCGCTCCAGCTCACACGGTTTTATCTTCACCTCAAATGCTTCGTGATCGACCAACGCCTCTCGAACTTGCCTTGCCACAACCTCAGCGGTTTCAGGATAAGCTGTTTCAGCAGCGCTTTGGGATGCAAAGTTTGAACTCATCAAAAAAAGACATAACTCATTTTAATAAAAAATCAACACGCCTAAGAACTCCCTTAAAATTGAAACACTTCACATACTTTCACAAAAAAAACATCATACTTCTCAACCCTACAGGATACACAAAATCCTCCAGCATTATAAATGCCTGTATACCTTTCCAAAAAGTGCCTTTTTACCCAGACAACCTACAAAAATTAAATTCAGATATTTCCTTGTGAGAAAATTTTTCTCTATCAATTTTTGATAGTTAATGAGTGAGGATGATTTTATGGCGGATGAATAACTTGGCTTCGCCTGAGATACTTTGTTTAAATATGTGCTCTCCAGTGCCGGCTCCTGAGTCCATTATATCAACCCAATCATCATTTAACGTACGTGACCACTGTGCGCCATAGGTTACACCTGTAATGCCTGAAGGAGCAGTATAGTTGAAGGAAAGAAATCCTCCGCTGAGTGACGGTTGTGGTAAGTCTGTGGGTGGATTATAAATCGTCGGGTCAAGATTAAAGGCGTATTCCATACCGTTAGAAATACCATCATTATCATGGTCTCCGCTAAATCCTTCTACTACGGATGGATAATTATTGGCAATCCAGAGATCATAACCTGTAGCTTCTACTACAACTTCTTTGTTAGCTCCAAAACCAAACCACCGACAACCTACTTGAGGTCTTATACGCATGATGTAGGTGTTTCCTGGAACAAGCGCTGACCCTACTGTGGATGAGTTAAGCGTAAAACTTGTTGTTCCTCCTGCAAGAGTTGTCGTTGTTTTGTTATTGAGATAGCTAGAATTTGTAACGGTGACATCATCGATAAAAAAGCCA
>CAZOWD010000003.1:0-31465 GCA_964583225.1 uncultured Verrucomicrobiales bacterium
TCAAACGACAGCAAAAACTCTACAATCGCCCCGATTGGAACCCAGTAAAAATCTTTGAGAAAAAATACGGCAAACCCACCAAACCCTAACGCTAAATCCACAATTGGATTTTCGTTTAAAGCTATAAAATCCTTATTCTGCAGGTGAGGGACCTGGTCGCATTTTTTGCAGAACCGCCTTACTTTGAGTAAGTCATGTAATGTGAATCTCGGCTAAATAACGATCTTAGCTATTCACCTTTTTCATCGTTTTCCTCTGCATCAGCATACTCAAGAACCTCTCCTTTAAAGTGCGCCATCACATGCTCAAACAACCTCTCTGCAGGCGCTCCGTTTTCCTCCTGAAACTGACCGTAAACCATACCATCAATCTTCGCCTTTTTCTCCTCCCCGCCTTCCATATAATACACAAATGCAATCCCCTTCGTATCCCACTTGCGCTTATCAATACGCACCATATCCGCAAAAGGAATACGTCGTCCATCCTGCGTATAAAGAGCCTCTTCATCCACACGAATCGTTCTACGCAACGTCCGAATTAAAATAAACAAGGTTCCAATAATCAAAACTCCCGCCACTCCCGCGGCGACAAATTGGTCTCGAATCTCCCCAGCGCTCAACGGATGCTCAGGCAACTCTGCCGGCCATTTTCTCTCTAAAGCGTAATCCTCCCATAATTTTTGAGCACCATTTTGAGCACCCTTCTCTTTCATCACGGAGTAACCATTCACCAAAACCTCTGGCCATGGCTTTTTGGCGACTACGCCTTCAGGTAGCACCTCCTCAGCATTTTCAGGGAAAACACATACTTGCCGGCTCGCAAACTCTTTCCAAGAAGCAGCATCATTCCCACCAGCTTTTTCTTTTTCCTGAAACACCACACCCGCCTGCTCAAAGTTTTTTTGCATGTAATACTGCTCATTTTTCTCCCGATATCCCCAAAGACCATCGGTAAGAAAAAGCACAAAAAACACACTAAACATCACAAGCATCGCTAAGGCTCGCCAAAGAAACCACTTAGTCGGTTTGCAAACGATCGATTCCTGATGTAAGTTTGAGGCAGATGAAGAAGATGAATGGCTCATAAATTGAAGGAGCCAGAAACTGGCTCAAAAAAAACTCCCTGAGAAGCAAAAAATCTGCAAATATAAGCAAAAAATCCCACCCCTCGCCCCACTCCAACAACTAAAAATTCTTGAATTGTGAATTGTGCTCTTCAGATTCCTGCACTATTCACCCCTCCGCCCCACTTTACATTATGAGCGAACAAAACATACGCAACCTCACTTGCCTATCATCCGCCGCTGGATGAGCAGCTAAACTTGACCCAGAGACACTCACGCAGGTTCTGCATGAGTTGCCTCAATTTCACGACGCCCGACTCCTCGTGGGCTCTGCCACAGCCGATGACGCTGGAGTTTTCAAACTCACAGACGATATCGCTTTGGTGCAAACTACCGATTTTTTCACTCCCATCGTTGACGACCCTGAACTTTACGGTCGAATCGCCGCTGCCAATGCGCTCTCTGACGTTTACGCCATGGGTGGGCGCCCCATCACCGCACTTGCCATAGCAGGGATGCCTGCAGACCTTGTTGATTATCAAACCATCCAAGCCATCTTCCGTGGCGGTGCGCAAATGTGTGTCGACGCCGAATGTAGCCTCGTGGGCGGTCACACAATCAGAAACCCAGAACCCATCTACGGGCTGGCTGTCACCGGCATCGTCCACCCCGACCGCCATCTCGCCAACGCTCACGCAAAACCTGGTGAACATCTCATCCTCACCAAAGCTCTAGGAAGCGGCATCATTTCCACCGCAATTAAACGCGGATTATGTAGCGATGCCCTAGCACTTAAAGCGAGTGAACTCATGGCAACCCTCAACAAGCCAGGCGCCACGCTTGCCGAACGCCATCTGATTCACTGCTGCACCGACATCACTGGATTTGGTCTCGCTGGACACCTCATTGAAATTTGCAACGGCAGTGATGTATCCGCAGAAATCAACGCCGACGCCCTCCCCCTCATCTCTCCTGAAGTCGCAGACTTTATCGAAAACGGATGCGTTCCTGGCGGGACACTCAAAAACCTAGCACACGCCTCCTCGCAAACCGATTTTTCGGAAACAGTTACAGAAACCCAAAAGGTCATCTATGCGGATGCTCAAACATCTGGCGGACTTCTACTCTCCGTTCCCGATGCCAACCTCCAAACCGTTCTCGACACCCTAGAAGAAACTGGAGCTCCCTGCTCGACCATCATCGGAAAAACGATTAAACGCCAAGAAAAAGCTGTTTACCTCCAATAACTTCCTTTCACACACCCCATCATGAAAACACAACTTCGCATCGACACATCATCGCTTCCCGAAGAAGGTAAATCTTTTTCGGGAGAGCTCGATTCATCGATTTTTTCTTTTCTAGGAGACGACACTAAAAGTTTAGGTCCACTAACTTATGACCTCTACATCCAGCTCTTTGAAAGCGAACTGCTCCTCCGTGGAAGCCTCAGCGCCACGATGGAATTCACCTGTGTCCGCGATCTTGAAAAGTTTGTCAAAACGCTAGAAATCAACGATTTCTGCACATCTATCGAAATTTCAGGAGGCGAAATCGACATCACGAATACGCTCTGTGAAGAAATAACCTTCCTCTTTCCAGACTACCCACATTGCGATGATGCAGACGACCCAAAAGAATGTATTTTAGATTCTCGCTATTTAGTAGTAGACAACACCCAGCAAGATGATGTAAAGACGCCCCCCGCAGCAGAGCAACCCAACCCTTGGGCGGCGCTCGATGCTATCCGTGATGAATCTTCGGGTAATTCAAACTAAAGATTTTCTAAGCATTCATCAGTATCCATCTTCCAAAGTAACCACAATCCTTAACCACTTAATACCATGGCAGTTCCAAAGCGTAGAACCTCAAAAATGAAGCAAAAAATGCGTCGTGGCGCCAATCGCTGGCGTACACCTCAGCTCAAAACATGTCCAGAATGCGAAAGCCGCATTCCATCACACATTGCATGCCCACACTGTGGCACATACCGCGAGCGCCAAGTGCTCGAAGTAGACGCAATCTAAGAAAGCATCTCCGCTTTCAACCTGAAAACACCATCGCGTGTTTTTATTTTTCCCTTTTGAAAGCGGAATGTCTCGGCATTCCGCTTTCTTCATGCACTCATAACCCCTCACCGTTATTTATTTATGAATATTGCACTAGACGCCATGGGTGGCGACAAAGCCCCCTTCGCAACCATCGTTGGAGCCCGCGACGCCCTCAAAATTTACTCAGAGATCGAAACCCTCTACCTTGTAGGTGACGGACCTCAAATCGAAGAGGAAATGAAAAAGTGCAAGTTTTCCGACCCCCGCGTCACAATCATCCACACCTCTGAGGTCGTTGAGATGCATGAGTCCGGAGCCAAAGCTCTACGAAGAAAAAGAAACTCCTCCATCTCCATCGCCACCCAATACGTCAAAGAAGGCAAAGCCGACGCAGTCGTAAGTGCAGGAAACACGGGAGCCGCCGTAGCAGCAGCCACAGTAAAACTCCGCACACTCAACGGTGTAGACCGCGCAGGCATCGCTTCATCCATGCCCAACGAACACGGCGTTTGCCACCTTCTCGATGCTGGAGCCAACCCCGAAGCCAAACCTGAACACCTTGTCACCTACGCCGTGATGGGCGCGGTTTATGCCAAACAAGTCCTCGGTGTGGAAAAACCCAACATCGGGCTCATGTCCAACGGCGAAGAAGATGAAAAAGGCACCACTTTCACCAAGGCCACATTCGCCCTACTCAGCAAAATGCACGAAACAGGTCGCGCCCCATTTAATTTTGTAGGAAACGTTGAAGGTCACGATCTCTTTGAAAGCAAACTCGACGTTGTGCTCTGCGATGGATTCACGGGTAATATCGTGCTCAAAAGCTGCGAAGCCACTGCCAAAGCCATGTCAAAATGGCTCAAACTCGAATTCAAACGCAACCCGCTCCGCACCATGGGCGCCGCCATGGCCCACCGCGCATTCAAAGCCGTCAAAAAAAGAAGTAGCTACGAATATGTCGGCGGATCACCCCTACTCGGAGTCAACGGCGTCTGCATCATCGGTCACGGGTCATCTTCCCCTCTCGCCATACAAAACGCCATCCGTGTGGCCATCGAATCCGTAAAGGAGGAAGTCAACCCACACATCGAAGAAGCGCTACTAGAAATCAACCGCCCAACTTAGACAAATACATTCCTTTTAAACTCCCAAAAATCCAACCTTCACAAGGGGTTGGATTTTTTTTGCACTCTTTTTGCAACTCTTCCCCATTCCGAGGGTTTCACTTGCACACCCCGATCGGGAATCCTCCCAAGGGAAAGAACTAAACCATCAAAGATCATGAAAATCACTCAATTACTCATTACAGGAATCTGCGCCACACTCACCCTCTCCATGACAGCGTCCGCTCAAGGACCAGGAAACGGAAAAGGGAAGAAAGGCGGACAAGGCAAAGGCTGCCCAAAATGTCAAAAATGCCAATGTCAGCGTTCATCGCAATTCATCAAAAAATTTGATAAAGATGGCGATGGAAAACTTAGCGATGAAGAACGCAAAGCTGCTCGCAAACAATTCAGCAGCATGAAAAAAGCAATCCACGATAAAATGCTCAAGCGCTTCGACACGGACAACGATGGCAAGCTCAACGACTCAGAGCGCAAAACCATGCACGAAACTCTGAAAAAAGAACATCAAGAGATCCGAGCAGCAGTTCTCAAAAAATTCGACGCTAACGGAAACGGAAAAATTGACGAGAATGAACACGACGGCATCCGCGAATGGGTTAAAAAGAATTATCCCAACGCCCCACGCATGCACCACCACGGACAACATGGCAACAAGGCACAATGCAAAGCTGGAAACAACAAGGGAAACAAAGCACAGTGCAAAGCTAACAATAACAAAGGCTGCAACAAAAAATGCCGCGGAAACAGAGGAAACGGGCAAAAGAAGTGTGGACAAGGCAAGCGAGGTCAAGGACGCGGCCAAGGAAAAGGCAACAACTGCCCAGCCAAGCAATAATCCCATTTAACACACCCACTAAATTTAACTCAGCCCCGCCTTTCTGGCGGGGTTTTTTTTGAACAAAAAAAATCGCAGAATCTCCCCTACTAGGAAAACTCTGCGACTAAAAATTAGTTTTTTCTAAACTTAAGAAAGCAACTCAGAAACAGCCTCCTTCTCTTCGCGAAGCTCTTGCACGGAAGCGGCAAGTTTTTCTTGCGAGAATTCATCCAGAGTTACGCCAGGAACCACATCCCAGCGGCCATCTGCATCCACACGAATAGGCATAGAAGCAATCAATCCTGTATCAATTCCATAAGAACCATCAGAACAAACAGCAACGCTAGTCCAATCGCCTTCTGGTGTAGGAGTCGTCAATGAACGAACAGTATCCACAATACCATTAGCAGCAGAAGCAGCGGACGATGCCCCGCGTGCAGCAATAATCGCAGCACCACGCTGTTGCACCGTCGAGATAAACTCACCTTGAAGCCATTCGGTATCAGAAATAAAATCAGTCACTGGCTGACCTTTAATTTTTGCATTGGTGTAATCAGGATACTGCGTAGCGGAGTGATTCCCCCAGATTGTCATATTGGTTACATCGCTACAATGCACACCAGCCTTAGCGGCCAATTGTGATTTTGCGCGATTTTCATCGAGACGCGTCATCGCGAAAAAGCGATCGTTAGGAACGCCCTCCGCACTGTTCATTGCAATCAACGCATTGGTATTACATGGATTTCCAACAACGAGCACGCGCACGTCATCTGCAGCATTTTCAGCAATCGCCTTGCCCTGTCCAGTAAAGATACCACCATTAATTTTAAGCAGATCGGAACGCTCCATACCCGCTTTGCGTGGCACAGAACCAACAAGCAACGCCCAGTTGGCTCCAGAAAAACCTTCAGCCAAATCGCAGGTTGCCACAGTTTCATTCAAAAGAGGAAAAGCGCAATCATCAAGCTCCATAATCACGCCCTGCAAAGCTTTCATGCCTGGCTCGATTTCTATCAAACGAAGATTAACGGGTTGATCAGGGCCAAACATGGCGCCAGATGCGATACGGAAAAGAAGTGCGTAGCCGATTTGACCGGCTGCACCTGTCACGGAAACAGTGATTGGTGTTTTCATAATAAATAATTAGGGTTGAACGCTAAAGTTCAATAACAAGCTAACCCGCCAGCAACAAAGGTCAACTTGATATCACGCAGAATCATTTTATGCGATAATTTTGACAAAATGCGACATCTCGAAGAATTTGCTCTTTCAGTTCTTCCAAAGAATCAAACTTCTGCTCACCGCGAACAAATGCCAAAAAACGCACCTCCATTTCCCGCCCATACAAATCTCCCGAAAAATCCAGCAAATGAATTTCTAACAACTTCTCCGCACCTTCCCCCTCGACCGTAGGACGCACGCCCAAATTTCCAGCACCACGGAACACCTCCCCATGATCAAGAACCACCTCCACAGCCCACACTCCATCGGGCGGAAGTTGCTCGTTGTAAACACGCAAATTTGCCGTTGGAAAACCAATTGTCCGCCCCAGCTTTCTTCCAGCCACAACCGTCCCCCACACTGTATAAGGACGCCCTAACATCTCGGAAGCGGCATCCAAGTTTCCATCCCGAATGGCCTGTCGGATCCGAGTGCTACTGACCCGCTCACCCGCCAGACGAACGGACCCAGCCGCACGAACCTCAATACCGTGTTCTCTACCAAACTCCCGAAGCACCTCCAAATCTCCACTCCGCTTTGCTCCAAATTTCCACTCCTCACCCATCGCCAATGTTTTCAAACATCGAACAGAGCGATTTAATTGATCTAAAAACTCACCAGCCTCCCATGTCGCAAACTCAGGCGTAAACGGAATCACCACCAAAACATCCACACCTAACTCCTCTAAAAGGTCTTTTTTGTGCTGAATCGAAGCCAAAATCCTCCGAGGAGCCTTTTCTGGAGCCAACACACGAATAGGATGTGGCTCAAACGTCAACACCCCAGCCAAACCTCCTTTTTTTTTCGCAGCATCCACCGCCTCAGCAATAACAGCCTGATGACCAATATGCACTCCATCAAACACCCCCAATGCCAAATGCAACGGTTCCGAAATCGTTTTTAAATCTTCTAGTTTATCTATGGTTTGCATTTTCTCAGTCACGTAAAATCCCCGCACATTCATCACCGCCCACCCCAACAAAGAAAGAAGAAAAATAAAAATCCGCCCAACGCTTTCAAATAACCACAACAGCACAACGAAAACGCCTCAAACTCAAAATCAAAACCAACCCGTTAAAAATGAACAACTAACACACAAAAACAATCCCATAAAAACCTCCCAATTAGTCCCCAAATCCAAGCCAAGCTAAAAAAAATCGCAAAAAATACAAAAAACATCTTGTCATTCTGATTTTTTTGAGTAGATTGCGCCCGCCGAGCGGTTCAACCCGCTAAGCAAACAAAATCCAACCAAAGCGCAGGTAGCTCAGTTGGTAGAGCAGTTGGCTTTTAACCAATTGGTCCTGGGTTCGAATCCCAGTCTGCGTACCATATGCAAGCCCTTGAGTTTAAACACTCAAGGGCTTGCTCCGTTTTAGGACAATTGCAGGTGTAGACACTTGCGAAAAAATAATAAATTTGACATTTTTTCTTCCTCACTTACAGAAATTTTCCGAATAACCTTATTCAAACCCATCTTAATTATCCTTCTAAGCCTGAAGGGCCGATTCTATCAAACTAACTATGAATACTCCATCAAACTCGAGACGAAACTTCCTAAAAACCTTAGGCGCAGCTGGTGCAGGACTTGCAGCAACGAGCGTCATCGCTAAAACTTCAACTTCCGCCCCTTCTCGCCCATCAGGCGCAAAATACCTCGGCAACTTTGTATCTCCTAAAATCGAAAAAATCAAAGTAGCCATTATCGGATGTGGTTCCCGTGGAGGCACTCACTACCACCACCTCTCATTCTTTGAAGGCACGGAATTTGTTGGCATCTGCGACCTCTACGAAGACCTTTGCCAAAGGGCGAAGAAAAAAGTTTTGGCTAACGGCAAAGGAAAACGCCACCAAAACGTTAAATTGTATCATGGCGACAAACACGCCTACAAAAAGATGCTGGCAGAAACCAAGCCAGACCTCGTTTATGTGGTAACTCCATGGGAATGGCACACACCTATGGCAATTGATGCCATGAAAGCAGGCGCGCACGTTTGCGTTGAAGTTCCACTCACGACATCGATCGAAGAAACATGGAAACTCATCGACGTTGCAGAGACCACACAAAAACACTGCATGATGCTTGAGAATGTGAACTACGGTCGCGAAGAACTCATGTTCCTCAACATGTGTCGTCAGGGGATTTTTGGAGAACTCACTCACGGTGAAGCCGCTTACATTCACGAGCTTCGTTGGCAGATGCCAGATGTGGACAGAGGACGAGGCACAGGATTCTGGCGCACCCACCACTGGGCCAATGAAGATGGTAACCTTTACCCCACTCACGGGTTAGGGCCTGTCGCCCAATACATGAACATCGCACGGACAGACGATTTGTTCCGCCGCATTGTTTCGTTCTCCTCCCCATCCAAAGACCGCCCACTTTGGGTTGAGAAAAACACCAAGCCCGATAGCAAACTACGCAAAATCGACTTCTCTCACGGATGTGACATCAACACCTCCATCATTAAAACCGTAATGGGACGCACCATTATGATTCAATGGGACGAAAGTAGCCCACGCCCTTACACTCGCCACAACCTCATCCAAGGAACACGCGGTGTAGGAAAAGGCTTCCCATTTGGAGTGGCGCTCGACTACCACAAAGGAGAAAGTGGACTTCCTGAAACCCTTTACAACATTCTTGCGGGGAAAGATAAAAAGGGAAATCCTAAAAGCCACCTCAACTACCACCACTGGACGACAGATCCTAAGGCATTTTACGATGCATTTGACCACCCGCTATACAAGCGTGTTGAAGAGGTCGCCAAAAAACTCGGTGGCCACGGTGGCATGGACGCCATCATGAACTTCCGCGTTCTCGAGTGTCTTCACAAAGGTCAACCATTTGACCAAAACCTCTACGAAGGATGTTTCTGGTCAGCAGTGACACCGCTTTCTCGCAAGTCTGTTGCAGAGGACGGAATGCCACAGGATTTCCCTGACTTCACTCGCGGTCAGTGGAAAACCACCAAACCTCTTGGCATCATCAGCTAATCAAGCAACCACTTTTAAAAAATCATTCTTGCGAATGATTCATAAAAACTCCATTTTCGCTTCAGCGGAAATGGAGTTTTTTCATCGACTCTTCGATGCACGCAATTTTCATTCCCACATTCAAAATTAACACCATCATGAAATTTACCCACCAACTTCTCGCTTTAGCCCTCACATGTGCCTCGGGGCTGATCTCCCACGTATCAGCTCGCCCAGCAAACGAAAAACCCAACATCGTCCTCATCTTTGTCGATGATAGCGGTTACGGCGATTACACACATACGGGAAACCCAACGATCTCCACACCTCACATCTCAAAACTCTGCCAAGAGGGCGTCAATTTCACCCAATTTTATGTAGGAACCGCCGCGTGTAGCGCCTCCCGCTACGCCTTGCTGACAGGCCGATACGCTGGACGATCAGGTCTCGGCCAATGGGTCATTGGGCCTGGACACCCCCGCTACATCCACCCCAAAGAAATCACCCTTGCTGAGGCGCTCAAAGCAGAAGGATACGCCACCGCTATTTTTGGAAAATGGCATCTGGGCACCCCCAACAAAAATAACAAGTTCACTCCTGACGCCCTCCCCTTAGCTCATGGATTTGATACATGGATCGGCACCAATGTTTCGCACGACTACGGAAACGCCATGCTCATCAAAAGCGATCCTAAGGGCAACTCCCCAGCAAAGGGATACAGCATCATCGCTAAAAATCTCCCCTCGCAGAAAAAGGTTTCTGAATCGCTCGTTGGCCGTTACACCAAGGCAGCCATCTCCTTTATCCAAACCCACAAAGACAAACCGTTTTTCATCTATCTAGCCCACAACCAACCGCACCTCGCTCTTTTCCGTAGCGACCGATTTAAAAACGTCTCCCGTCGCGGCATGCTCGGCGATGTTATGGCAGAGTTAGACGACTCCGTTGGCCAAATCACTGAAGCGATTAAAAAAGCTGGAATCGAAAAAAACACACTCATCATCTACACCTCAGACAATGGTCCATGGCTTTCTCATAACAAACCCGCAACTCAACACGTCGGTTACGCCTACCCGTTCCGCGACGGTAAAGGATCCACATGGGATGGCGGATTCCGCGTTCCTGCCATCTTCTACTGGCCTGGCAGCATCAAGCCCAACCAAGTGGTTCAAGATCCAGCAAGCACGCTTGATATGTTCCCCACCCTCATGCATTTAACTGGCGGCAAACTCCCCAGCGATCGCACGCTCGACGGAAGAGACATCACCCCACTCCTCCTCAACAATGGAAAATCCGTTCCCCCATTCAAGTTCATCTATTCCTACAGCGACAATATGCCATCAGGCCTAAGAATGGGACCATGGAAACTTATGACCCGCATTGGATCACAACTCCGAAAAGATTATGGGTTTAAGGCATCCATGGAAAAACCTCTCCTTTTCCAACTCGAAAAAGATCTCGGAGAAACCTACGACGAAGCTAAAAACCACCCTGACAAAGTAAACGCCATGCGCAAAACGCTTCAAGAAATGACCAAGCAAATGAAAACCGAAGGAAGCTTCTGGGACACTCAACGCTAATTTCACATCAAATAATACCTGAGAGAGGCAAACTCATAAAATTATTCGACAGAAAATAGATGAGTCAACCTAACCCCCCGCTCTCAGAATCCCCCCAGAAGAGAACAGCACAAAAGTCTCGTGGTGGTCTGTATCTAGCAACAGGCCTTCTCCTTCTCATTGTTACAGGCTTTCTTGCTTCGTTTCCCGGAGGATACTGGGGGGCTTTGCTTGCCTCGTTTTGTTTTAGCCTTGTTGGATTTCTTAAGGCAAAAGGCAGAATGCGAAGGCTTGCAGGGCTAATTCTCACGACAACTTCTGGAAGTCTTTGTGTTCTGGATTTTCTGATTTGGTGGAGTAACCGGCACCTTTAAAATCCAAACACAGAATCAATCTATGGGATGTGCCATTGGCGCATGAGGAGAGCCTTCGTTTTGAATATCCAACTGCGGATTCTAGTTTTATTAGATTCCCCTTGCTTAATCCCCCTAATGAAGCCAGCGTCCCCCCAACTTTACTAGAAAAAATTATGTTTGGAGCAATTATTGGAGACATAGCAGGTTCAACCTACGAACACAACAACGACAAAACGGAAGATTGCGAGATATTTCGAGAGAATTCTAGATTTACAGACGACACTGTGCTTACCTTAGCCACAGCCTACCATTTTATCTCTGATTGTTCATATACTGAAGCATATAAGCGTTTTGGCTGTAAGTATCCAGGGGCTGGTTATGGTCGTAGGTTTCGAAAATGGAGAGGGTCAGAGGATCCTAAACCATACAATAGCTGGGGAAATGGATCCGCTATGAGAGTTAGTCCCATTGCTTGGGTAGCTGAAGATCTCGATTGGGTTATGGCCGAGGCCAAACGAAGCGCAGAAGTAACGCATAACCATCCAAAAGGGATTGCGGGAGCTCAAGCGGTTGCTGGTGCTATTTATCTTGCTCGACAAGGAGAATCTAAGGACGCTATCCGTTCATGGGTGAGCGAGACTTTTGACTATGATCTTAATCGCACTATCGAAGAAATACGACCAGACTACACATTTGATGTAAGTTGTGAAGGTTCTGTTCCAGAATCTATAATCGCATTTCTAGAATCATCCGATTTTGAAGACTCCATTCGAAAAGCTATTTCGATAGGTGGCGACAGTGATACTATCGCGAGCATAGCAGGCGCGATTTCTCATGCTTTTTATGGTTCTATTCCCGTTGTGATGGAAGAATACGCCAACTTCGTCTTAGACGATGATCTAAAATCAATCATCACTAAATTCTGGGATCGTTACAAAAACACCTAAGAGGCCAAAAAGCAATCATTCACAGTGTAGTCCCCCGCTCCTCGAGCGGGAGGAACTCACACCTTCAAGCATGCAACCATTTGTTCCTAACCCCTAGTCAACGACGAGTGGGCGCACAAAATAGCCCCATTCCCCGCTGTTACAAATCTTTCTGAAAAAGCAAATAATACCTTTTTCAATGGCTCGTCATGCCGTGAAACATCACATCCAAATTTGAACAAAACCCACCTTTCGTCTTTGCATTTCAGTCATTTACCCTCAACGTCCAAGACACATTCAACATCCTCGAAATGCAATTACCTACCAAACATTTTTTTTCGGCCTTAACGTTCAGTTTATTCACGGCATGTGTGCCACTGTATGCTGCGGACTACTATGTCGATTCAACCAAAGGCAACGACTCCAATAGTGGGCTCACGCCCCAAAAAGCATGGCGAACACTCAAAAAAATCAACAGCACCACCTTCCAACCTGGCGATAACATACGCCTCAAAGCTGGATGCACATTTACGGGTCAACTGTATCCCAAAGGGTCTGGGGCTCCAGGCAACCCCATTACCATTGACCTCTTCGGAAAAGGAAACCGCCCCATCATCGACGCAGGTGGAACTTCTGACGATGGCGGATTTTACGGTGCCGAAGGGAAAACTGGCAGCGTTGTGTATTTGCTAAACCAACAACACTGGGAAATCTCGAACCTCGAAATCCGCAATCACGGAAAAAACGCCGACTACAGACGTGGAGTTCGCGTGGAAATCAACGGCATGGGAGAGTGTCACCACATCCATCTCAAAAACCTCTTTGTCCACGACATCAACGGGCTCAACAAATCAAAAGGCAACTCCCACCACGAATTGAGCAAACAAACAGGAGGCATCTTCCTCTGCGTGACAGGCGACGATGAAAAAACGCGTTTTATCGACGTTCTCATCGATGGATGTACCGTCCAAAATTGCGACCGTAGCGGGATTTCTATCGGCGCTCGCAAGCACTGGTATAAAGGATGGAACCAACTCATCGATCCAGCGTTAGTTGATTCGCGCCTACACCTCAACGTTATCATCCGAAACAACCGCATCGATGATGTTGGAGGCGACGGCATCGTCGTCCAATACGCCAAAGCTCCATTGATCGAATACAACGTCTGCAAAGACGCTGCCAAGAGAAGTTACAAACAAAGACAATACAGCGCAGGCATTTGGCCTTGGATGTGTGAAGATGCGCTCTTTCAGTTTAATGAAGTTTACAAAACACATTCTCGTCTCGACGGACAAGGTTTCGACTGCGATTCGGGTCGCGGAACGATTTACCAATACAACTACAGCCACGACAACGAGGGCGGATTTATGCTTTTCTGTATGGGAAGCTCCAAAAGTAGCACCGTCCGCTACAACATCAGTCAAAACGACCACTTTGCCCTATTCACCAACTCAGGAGGAACGGCCGAAGTTTACAACAACGTGTTTTATATCGGAAAAGGCATGAAGACAGACGTCAATACGGGGCACTTACGCGGAAAAATGAAAATCTACAACAACATCTTTTTCAATGAGGGCGAGGTGCGTAAACCCAGATGGGGAAAATATGAATACCGAAACAATGTCTATTTTGGCTTTGATACCACACCAAACGACCCTGGCAAAATCACCAAAAATCCCCAGCTAAAAGCACCAGGGACAGGAGGCACTGGGATTATCACTTTGTTTCAATCCAAGCGCGACAAACTGTCGAAGCTCGACGGCTATCAACTCAAAGCCAATTCCCCGTGCATAGGCAAAGGGCACCCCATCAAAGGATCACTAAAAGTGCTTCATGATTTCTGGGGACACAAACTTCAAGGCAAAGCTCCCAACATCGGAGCCGACGAAACACCCAAGCATCGATAAGGCTCCCACACACGGCTTCCGCCTCATTTTTTTGTGGAGGTTCAAATTGAAAGAGGCAACCATCTTTGACGATGGTTGCCTCTTGTTTTTAGAATTTAATCATTTCGTAGGAAATTACTCCCACTCAATACTTGCTGGTGGTTTGGTTGAAATATCATACAGCACGCGGTTGATACCGTCCACCTCGTTGAGAATGCGGTTGCTGACCTCACGAAGAAGAGCGGGAGGAAGCTCCACCCAATCGGCCGTCATGGCATCTTCACTCACCACAGCACGAAGGCTAATCGCCCACTCGTAGCTTCGCTCGTCCCCTTTAACACCCACGGTTTTCACGGGAATCAAGCCAGCGTAAGCTTGCCATACTCGGTCATACCATCCGTAGCTTTTCAGACATCCGATAAAAATAGAATCGCACTCGCGGATAATGCGAAGTTTTTTATCTGTCACGTCACCAGGACAACGCACGGCTAACCCTGGTCCAGGGAACGGATGACGCCCGAGAATGTCCGCTTGGATTCCAAGAGAAACTCCTAACTCGCGCACTTCATCTTTGAAAAGCTCTGCCAAAGGCTCGAGCACTTTGCCTTGCTCCTGAAGTTCCAGAATTTTTTGAACTCGGTTGTGGTGAGTTTTAATCACAGACGCTTTAGATTTAGCATTGGATGCCGACTCAATCACATCGGGATAAAGTGTGCCTTGCGCGAGCATTTGGGCATCGCCCACCGCGTCCCAAAACACCTCAACAAAAAGATTGCCGATGATTTTCCGTTTCTCTTCTGGCTCTTTCACACCAGCCAATTTTCCGAGGAACAGATCAGCGCACTCGACGGTTTCAATCTCCACGCCCATGCGTTCAAAATTCTTCCGAACTTCATCGCTTTCGCCTTTTCGCATCAGTCCATGATCCACGTAAATAGCGCGCACATTGACCCCGGCTTCCTTCAAAAGAACAGCCAGCACCGTGCTATCCACACCGCCACTCACACCGCAAACAACTTGTTTATCGCCTACTTTCTCGCGAATTCCCTCAATCATCTCACGTTTAAAATCTTCAATGTGAAATGGCTCAAGATCATTGGCTTGAAGTAAGAAATTCTTCAAAATCTGAAGTCCCTCATGACTGTGTGTCACTTCGGGGTGGAACTGGATACCAAAATACCGATCTCCCCACTGAAGAGAAACGGGCACGCCCTCTTTGTTGGTTGCAAGCACCTTAGCATTTTCAGGCAAATGGCTCACGGTATCCGAATGGCTCATCCACACCTGAGATTCAGGTGAAATAGAAGCATACAGCCCCTCAAATACTTTGGGCAACAACGCAGCAGGTCCGTATTCGCGACGATTACTAGGTTTTACTTTTCCTCCAAACTTAATGTTCAAAAGCTGCATCCCATAACACACCCCAAGAACAGGCACGCCAAAGGAATCCAATTTTTCAAAATCGATATCTGGAGCATCTTCATCGCTCGTGCTTTTAGGACCTCCCGATAAAATAATCGCTCCAGGCTGACCAATCGATTCTAAATCGTCTGGTTCGTAGAGCTTGGCAAAAAATCCAAGTTCGCGCACCCGGCGAACAATCAATTGAGTGTATTGTGAGCCGAAATCGAGAACGGCAACATGGTTAATCTCATTCATAAAATAAAGTTAGTTAATCGGTTAATTTAACGCAATGGCTGGTAATTGGTAGGCTCTTCCGTAATGACGATATCGTGCGCGTGGCTTTCCTTGAGACCGCCAGAGGTGATTCGGGTAAATATAGCACGCTCGCGAAGTTCATCCAAGCTATGCGCCCCAACGTATCCCATACCCGAGCGCAATCCGCCCATAAGCTGGAACACCACGTCGGCCAAATAACCTTTGTAAGGAACGCGCCCTTCAACGCCTTCCGCCACCATTTTACCCGAGCTATTTTGCCCGTAACGGTCACGAGCCCCCTTGCGCATGGCGCCAAGCGATCCCATACCGCGATATGTTTTAAACCGGCGACCTTGGAAACGCACCAAAGCTCCAGGGCTTTCGCGAGTTCCCGCAAGGATTGAGCCCAACATAACGAGGTCAGCTCCAGCCGCAAGGGCTTTTACAATATCGCCAGAGTAACGGATTCCACCATCGGCGATCACTGTAACTCCGCGCTCACGGCACACTTCAGCAACGTTTTGAATAGCTGTAAACTGTGGCATTCCCACACCTGAAATCACACGGGTCGTGCAAATAGAACCAGGGCCAACGCCCACTTTCACTGCAGAAACTCCCGCATCGCAAAGGTCTTTTGCGCCCTCGCCTGTCACAACATTTCCTGCAATCACAGGAACGTCACTCAGTTTACACAAAGCTTGCACAACTTCGATCACACGGGAAGTATGCCCCGTTGCGGCATCAATAAACAGAGCATCAGCCCCTGCCTCGATCAATGCTTCAGCGCGAGCCTGAAAATCAGGACCAACACCGACGGCTGCACCACAACGAAGTTGACCGTTAGGATCCTTCGCCGCATTGGTGAACATGATACGCTTCTCGATATCAGCTCCAGTAATCAAACCAGTCAACACGCCATTTTCATCAATCAATGGCAGTTTTTCGATTCTGTTTTCATAAAGGATTGATCGAGCTTCGCGCTGGCATGTGTCTTTGGGGGAAGTCACCAAACGCTCGAGAGGCGTCATCACCTCAGAGATTTTAGCGTTATCATCCGCCATGTGACGAACATCTCGCCCAGTCACCATGCCCTCGAGTTTTCCCTCGCTATCCACCACAGGGAATCCAGAAAACCCTTGTTCCTCCATAATGAGCTTAAGCTCCCCTACTGACATATCCTTGGAAACGGTATAAGGTTCGCTGATGACAGCACTCTCTGAGCGCTTCACCTTCAACACCATCGCCGCCTGCTCCTCAATCGTGTTGTTTCGGTGAATCACGCCAATGCCACCTTCACGTGCAAGCGCAATGGCCAAATCAGTTTCCGAAACGGTATCCATCGCTGCAGAAACGATGGGAATATTCAAAGTAATGCCGTCAGGTCCAGCATTAGTCCCTGTCAGAGGGGTTTTTAAATCAGCCTCGCCCGGTAAAATCCGGCTCATGCGAGGAGTTAACAATACATCATCAAATGATAATCCTAGTGAAATCTGTGCCATGGCAGAGTCAAGAGAAGACGCCGACCAATGACAAGCGCGAATTTTAATTCTTCTTCATTTTTTTTGTAAAAAACCCGGCGACCGCATGATGCGATGGCCGGGTTGAAATGAACTTCTAAAAGATCTACAGCTTAAGAATTAAGCGTCAGCTTCCTCAGAAGATGGTGTATCAGTTGTATCACCTTCTTCTGGTGCGACTGGAGTTTCGGCTTCTTCTTCGCGATCGAAGATTGATCCGCCTTGTCCAGCTTGAAGAGGTGCTTCCTCCACAGGCTTTGAGTCAGCGTCTGAACTTTCAGCGCCTTCTTCTGGCTCAGGCTTAACGGGCTCTGGCTCTTCCACGGTAAATTCAATCTGAACGTCGCGGTGTTTATGGAAGCCGGTTCCAGCAGGAATCAAGTGACCCATGATCACGTTTTCCTTAAATCCGCGGAGGTGGTCCACTTTACCTTCCGTTGACGCTCCGGTAAGAACCCGAGTGGTGTCTTGGAAGGAGGCTGCGGAAATGAAGGATTCTGTTTCAAGGGATGCCTTGGTGATTCCGAGAAGAACAGGCTCAGCTTCAGCAGGTGATCCACCGTTTGCAATGACGGCCTCGTTCGCTTTCTTGAAGGTGGTGCGGTCAACTTGATCACCCCAAAGGAACTCGGTATCACCTGGTTCTGTAACCTTGAGTTTACGAAGCATCTGGCGAATAACGATCTCGATGTGTTTGTCGTTAATCTCCACACCTTGCAGACGGTAAACGCGCTGCACCTCGTTGGTGAGGTGTTCCTGAAGAGCTTGAGTTCCACAGGCTTCGAGAAGATCTTCAGGAGCCACTGGCCCTTCTGTGATCTGGTCTCCACGCTGAATGGTATCCCCTTCGCTCACGATGATGTGTTTGCCCATAGGCACCAAGTGATCGGCATGTTCACCCGTCTCCATATCGGTGACGATGACTTTCTTCTTACCGCGCACGTTAGGTCCAAAGGAAACTTCTCCGTCGATTTTTGCAATGGTGCAGGCA
Source organism: uncultured Verrucomicrobiales bacterium (assembly GCA_964583225.1). Lineage (GTDB taxonomy): Bacteria > Verrucomicrobiota > Verrucomicrobiia > Verrucomicrobiales > Akkermansiaceae > Oceaniferula. The sequence continues at coordinate 18,147 of CAZOWD010000003.1, forward strand.
TCTTTCGGACGACGAGCTTCAAACAGCTCAGCAATCCGTGGAAGACCACCCGTAATATCACCCGTCTTAGCAATCTTACGTGGAGTTCTGGCAAGTTGCACACCGCCTTTGACCTTCTGACCTTCCTTCACGGAAATGTGAGCGCCAACAGGGATGGAGTAGCTTGCGAGAACTTCCTCAGTTTTAGGATCCACAATAACAATCTGTGGGTGCAAGTCCTCTTTGTGCTCTGAAACAAGCATTCCTTTTTTACCTGTTTCTTTGTCAGTTTGTAACTGAATCGTGATTCCTTGGATCATATCGCGGTATTCAACCTTACCAGCTTTCTCTGTAAGAATTGGCACGTTATAAGGATCCCAAGTTACAAAAGTATCGCCTTTCTTGACTTCTTCGCCGTCAGGAACAGAGATCACAGCACCCATAACAAGCTGGTGAGACTCAAGCTCAAGCCCTTCTTTGTTGCGGATAAGAACGGATCCTTTTTTGTTCAAGCAAACGAAATTGCCATCGGCGTCTTTAACCGCACGAACATCTTTGTAAACGACTACACCATCATTCTTAGCCTGAATAATAGGCTGTTTGAAAGAAGATGAAGCCACACCACCAACGTGGAATGTCCGCATGGTCAACTGCGTTCCAGGCTCACCAATGGACTGAGCAGCAATGATTCCGACAGATTCACCAATCTTAGCGAGCTTATGCGTCGCGAGGTTCAATCCGTAACACTGCTGACAGCATCCACGATCCGATTCACAGGTAAGAGTCGAGCGAATCTTCAGGCTCTGGAAGCCAAGCTCTTTAAGTTTAGCCGCCTCTTTTTCAAGAATCATTTGGCCAATTTCAAGAACGACATCCCCAGTGACAGGATCCACCACTTTCTGGGCAGAAACGCGACCGAGAACACGGGAAGAAAGCGAAGCAGCTTCTTCATCGTTCTCAATGATTGGCACTGCAGTAATTCCATTTACAGTTCCACAGTCTTCTTCAAAGACGATCACGTCCTGTGACACGTCCACGAGCTTACGGGTCATGTATCCGGAGTCAGCGGTCTTCAACGCGGTATCGGCAAGTCCTTTACGCGCACCGTGGGTTGAAATAAAGTATTCCAACACGGAAAGTCCCTCACGGAAGTTCGAGGTAATAGGACGTTCGATAATGTCGCCAGACGGTTTCGCCATCAGGCCACGCATACCAGAAAGCTGCTTAATCTGCTGCTTGTTACCCCGCGCTCCAGAGTCAACCATGAGGAAGAGTGGGTTAGCGCGTTCATCTCCAGCGTTGTGCTCAAGACGACGGTAAAGGGCGTCAGCCATATTATCCGATGCGTGAGTCCAAATATCGATCACCTGCTGGTAGCGCTCGTTGTCCGTGATGACACCGTTACGGTGTTGCTTAGAAACTTTCTCTACAGCTTCGTAGGCTTTCTTCAACTCAACGGCTTTTTCTTCAGGAATATCCATGTCGATAATTCCGATAGAAATACCAGAGCGAGTCGCCTCTTTAAAGCCGAGCACTTTAAGTTCATCGAGCACGCGAACGGTTTCAGCTTGTCCAGCAACCTGGAAACAACGCCAAACGATGTTTCCAATCTGAGATTTACCCACGTTGTTGTTGATAAATCCGAGCGAGGATGGCCAGATTTCGTTGAAACGAACACGACCTGGAGTGGTGCGAATGATTTTGCTTTCGGTATCTCCAAATGGCTTACCTTCTGTTCCGTAGTCAGGGTTACGCACACGAATCCAATCGTGATACTTCACCTTGCGAGCAGCGATAGCAAACTCAACCTCAGTGTTGTTTTCAAACAGAGGAAGATGCACCTCCTTCTGTTCCTCAAGCTCTTTAGCAGTCAACTCACGAGCATAGGTCAAGTAGTAGGTTCCGAGAATAATATCCTGAGTTGGCACAGCGATTGGCTTACCACTTGCAGGAGAGAACAAGTTATTTGGCGCAAGCATCATCTGACGCGCCTCAATCTGAGCTTCCACAGAAAGTGGCACGTGCACAGCCATTTGGTCACCGTCAAAGTCCGCGTTAAAGGCGGTACAAACGAGCGGGTGAACACGAATAGCTGATCCCTCAATAAGAACGGGTTCAAATGCTTGGATAGAAAGACGGTGCAAGGTAGGTGCACGGTTCAACATGACGGGGTGACCTTTAATCACCTCTTCAAGAATATCCCAAACCTCAGTCGATTTGCGATCAATCATCTTCTTAGCACTCCGCACAGTGTGGCAGTAGCCAAGGTCTTTGAGACGACGGATGATAAATGGCTCAAACAAAGTAAGCGCCATTTTCTTAGGAAGACCACACTGACCCAGCTTGAGATCTGGTCCCACCACAATCACGGAACGTCCAGAGTAGTCCACGCGCTTTCCGAGAAGGTTCTGACGGAATCGACCGCCTTTACCTTTCAGCATGTCAGAAAGTGATTTCAGCGCACGGTTTCCAGCGCCAGTAACAGCACGGCCGTGACGTCCGTTATCAAAGAGGGCGTCCACAGCTTCTTGGAGCATGCGCTTCTCGTTACGGATAATCACATCTGGAGTCTTCAATTTAAGAAGATCCTTGAGGCGGTTGTTCCGGTTGATCACGCGGCGATAGAGATCGTTCAAATCTGATGTAGCAAAGCGTCCACCTTCGAGTGGAACCAACGGACGAAGGTCTGGAGGAATCACAGGAAGCACGTTCATCACCATCCACTCAGGGCGAGTGTTGGACTGGTGGAATCCACGGCTCAGCTTAATACGCTTAGCGAGTTTTTTCTTGGTTTGCTTTGAACGCGTATTGACGATTTCTTCTTCAAGTTGAGCGGTGAGCTCTTCAAGTTTCACCTGAGAAAGAAGTGACTGAAGCGCCTCAGCTCCCATTTGAGCTGTGAAGTTTCCTTCACCGTAAGCGTCTTCAGCTTCGTAAAGCTCGTTTTCGTTCAGAAGTTGACCAAGTTGAAGCTCAGATGTTCCGACATCAGTCACCACATAGTCTTCGTAATAAATAATGCGCTCTAGCTGACGAGCGGTAAGATCGAGGATCAAACCGATACGGCTAGGCATACACTTGTAGAACCAAATGTGAGAAACGGGAACAGCGAGTTCGATGTGTCCCATACGCTCACGACGCACGCGGGAGATAGTCACCTCCACACCGCATCGGTCACAGACAGTGCCTTTATGTTTGATTCGCTTGTATTTTCCGCAAGCACACTCCCAGTCCCGAGTTGGGCCGAAGATTCGCTCACAGAACAAACCGCCTTTTTCAGGTTTGAATGTGCGGTAGTTGATGGTTTCAGGATTGAGCACCTCGCCGCTGGACCAAGACCGGATGGTCTCAGAAGAAGCAACAGTAATGGCGACGTGATCGAACTGCTCGGGTTTTTCATTCACTCCGAAAAGTTCACGCAGGTTAGTTTCAACGCTCATGGTAATAAGTTTTAAGTATTTAAGTTTTTAAGTTTTAAGTATGACGCGCCACTCGCGTAGCGCGTGTTGTTTTAATCTGCGGATTAGAGAGTGAGATCATCGAGACTGAATTCCGTAGCAGTAGATGTAGATCCACGCTTAGGTCCCCCACCCGTTCCAGGTTTGACGTCGAGGCAGAGTGACTGCATCTCTTTCATCAGAACGTTAAAGGATTCCGGCGTTCCAGCTTCCAGTGTGTTATCACCTTTGACGATGGCTTCGTAGATGCGCGTGCGTCCTTGCACGTCATCAGACTTCACGGTCAGGATTTCCTGAAGCGTGTAAGCTGCACCGTAGGCTTCAAGCGCCCAAACCTCCATCTCACCGAATCGCTGACCACCATACTGAGCCTTACCACCCAATGGTTGCTGGGTAACGAGACTGTATGGACCAACGGCCCGTGCGTGAATCTTATCGGCAACCAAGTGACCAAGTTTCAGCATGTAGATTTGACCAACCACAACTGGGTTGTGGAATGCCTCGCCGGTGCGACCATCATAAAGAGTCGATTTACCAGCCACGGTGCCGTCTTTACCGTCACCAATCCAAGTAAATCCATCTGTAGGAGCTTCACCTGGTTTACGCTTACGCGCTCTAGGCTCTTGACCTGGGAGGGTTTCACCCACCATTTCAAATCCGTCCACCTTCTTGGCTTCGGACATAAACTTCCAAATCTCTTCTTCCGGAATACCGTCGAAAATAGGAGTAGCCACTTTGAATCCGAGCGCTTTTGCTGCCACACCGAGGTGGGTCTCAAGAAGCTGTCCCACGTTCATCCGTGATGGCACACCGAGTGGGTTCAAACAGATATCAACGGGTGTTCCGTCGCTGAGGTAAGGCATATCGGCCTCGGGAACGATGGTGGCAACCACCCCTTTGTTTCCGTGACGTCCAGCCATCTTATCACCTACAGAAAGTTTCCGCTTAGCAGCGATGTAAACTTTAACTTCCTTCACGGCACCTGGATCGATTTCATCACCGCTCTCGAGTTGGTCGAGACGGCGCTCACGATCGGTATCAAGCTCAGAGAAACGAGCTTCAAAGGATGAGATGATTTCAAGAATCTTGTTACGGATTGGAGAAGGATCGATTTCGATGTGATCGAAGATTCCAGCAAGCTTACGAAGAAGCGTCTTCGTGATCTTGCGGTTTGCAGGGATGATGATTTCACCAGACTGCGCATCCACCACGTCGAGCGGGATTTTCTCTCCAAGAAGAATGTCAGAAAGTTTTTCCGTCAACTGCTCGGTCAAGCGGTTTTTCTTCTTCTTGTAATCGTCGTCGATTTTCTTGAGTTGCTTACGAAGCTTCACTGGGTCGAGCTCGTTCTCGCGCTTGCGAGCGAGTCCGTGAGTCACCACGCGAATATCTTGAACGATTCCTACGGTTCCAGAAGAAACGCGAAGGGAGGAATCTTTCACATCCGCAGCCTTTTCACCAAAGATAGCGCGAAGAAGGCGCTCTTCAGGAGCAAGCTCAGTTTCAGACTTAGGAGTGATCTTACCGACGAGAATATCGCCAGGCTTCACCTCAGCACCGATACGAACAATGCCGTCGTGATCGAGGTTTTTCAGAGCTTCATCTCCAACGTTTGGAATATCACGGGTGATTTCCTCTGGCCCGAGCTTGGTGTCACGAGCGATACATTCGTATTCAGAGATGTGAATGGAAGTAAAGACGTCCTCTTTCACAATCTTCTCAGAAATCACGATAGCATCCTCAAAGTTGTATCCGTTCCAAGGCATGAATGCCACGAGAACGTTACGTCCGAGAGCGAGTTCGCCGTCTTCCGTGTTGGGTCCGTCAGCAAGAACGTCACCGACTTTCACCTTATCACCTTTAAAGACAATAGGCTTCTGGTTGATGCATGTTCCTGAGTTGGAGCGCATGAACTTACGAAGTGGGTAAGCAAAAATCCCTTTAGCTGGGTTGCTTGTTACGGCAGACATATCACTGAGGAATTTCTCATCTGAAAGAGGCATTTCACCGTCTTTCGTTGTGATAATCATTTCTGCTGTTGCAGCGGCAACAATTCCGTCGGCCTCTGCAGTTACCACAGCGCGGGAGTCTTCAGCAGCTTTTGCTTCGAGACCAGTTCCGACATAAGGTGCATCACTAATCAAAAGTGGCACACCCTGACGTTGCATGTTTGCTCCCATGAGCGCACGGTTGGCGTCGTCGTGTTCGAGGAAAGGAATAATTCCAGCAGCCACGGACACAAGCTGTTTAGGCGAAACGTCCATGTATTGCTTCTCGGTCATTGCTTCCCACTCTTCCCGCTTGATTTCGATAAACTCACCTTTTTCACGCACGGTGATTTGATCACCGAGGAAGTTACCGTCTTTATCAATAGGGTTGTTGGCTTGAGCGATGAGGAAATCTTCCTCTTGGTCAGCAGTGACATACTCAATGCGATTAGAAACTTTACCCTTCGTTACGATACGGTAAGGAGTTTCAATAAATCCAAACTCGTTGATACGAGCGTAGGTGCAGAGTGAGTTAATCAGACCAATGTTAGGTCCCTCTGGAGTTTCAATAGGACAGATACGACCGTAGTGAGATGTGTGAACGTCTCGCACTTCGAATCCTGCACGGTCGCGGTTCAATCCTCCAGGTCCAAGAGCAGAAAGACGACGTTTGTGTGTCAATTCCGCAAGTGGGTTGGTTTGGTCCATGAACTGAGAAAGCTGGGAACGACCGAAGAAGTCGCGAATCACTGCGCTCAGAGCTTTCGGGTTGATCAGCTTTTGTGGAGTCATGCCCTCAAGGTTGACATCAAAAAGAGTCATACGCTCTTTCACCAAACGCTCGGTGCGAGCAAGACCAACGCGGCACTGGTTGCCGAGAAGTTCACCCACAGCACGCACGCGACGTGAACCAAGGTGGTCAATATCGTCAAGCATCCCCTCACCTTTCTTCAGGCCGAGAAGGTATTTGGTAGCTTCGAGGAAATCCTCTGGCAACATAACACGAACGGAAGGATCGGTGTTATGTTTAAGTTTTTGATTTAACTTATAACGTCCCACACGGGTAAGGTCATAGCGTTTTTCATCGAAGAAAAGGCGATGAAGCAAAGCCTTGGAGTTGGTGCTGGTTGGCGGATCTCCAGGGCGAAGTTTGCGGTAAATATCTTTAAGCGCTGATTCTTCATCAAACGCAGGATCTTTTTTAAGTGATTTGAGAAGCACTTCGTCCTCACGGCCATCGATCACTTCAATGGTCTTATGCCCCAACTCGATAAGTTGGTTCACGTTACCAATCGTCAATGGCTCAAAAGCTTTAACGATTACCGTTTCGTCATCGAGAATATCTTCAAATGGAAGCTTGTTGGCGAGTTCTTCTTCGTCGATCTTACCTTTAGCAACATCGGCGAGCTTGAGCTTTTCAATTTTGTAGAACTGCTCACAAAGGTCGCGGTTGGTAGGCCACCCCATAGCGCGAAGGAATGTGGTAGCGAGGAACTTACGACGACGGCGACGGCGGTCGAGGTAAACGTAAAGAAGGTCGTTTGTATCAAACTGAGTTTCCAACCAAGATCCGCGGTCAGGGATGATGCGGAATGAGTGAAGCGTCTTCCCGTTCAAGTGCTGGGAAGTTTCAAAACAGATACCAGGCGAACGGTGAAGTTGGGAAACGATTACACGCTCAGCTCCGTTGATCACAAATGTGCCACGGCGGGTCATCATAGGCATTTCGCCCATGTAAACTTTTTCTTTTTTATTTCCAGACTCATCCTTCAGCTTGAAAGTCACATAAAGTGGCGCACTGAAAGTTTCTCCCGTTTGGAGAGATTCAAGGGCGGTTGCTTTGGGCTCTTGGATTTCGTAAGAAATAAATTCTAACGTAATTGCCTCATCGTAGCTTTTGATGGGGAAGATCTCACGAAAGACGGCCTGGAGGCCAAAGTCTTCACGTTGAGACGCGGGGATTTCTTTTTGCAAAAAGTCCTGATAGGATTTGCTTTGCACCTCGATCAAGTTCGGTGGTGCGATAACTTCCTTAATTTTTCCGTAATGGAGTCGTTCTGCCATAATAATTAGTGGTATAAGCTTGTGAGTGAGCTGGAATAAGCGGTTCAACAGCAGAAAATAGAGTATAAATTCGATAAAGTGCCATGAGGCACGTTCGCCCGCACTGTTTCCAGTCCGGGCAATTCTTCTTTACACTGTGTGTTTTCTGATGATGTTGGTGAGTGGTATTTTCCAAGAAACGTCTTTCTTGGTGATTCATGAGCGGGGGTCAAAAATAGCAATGGTGACGATGGTTATCGAGATTCTAGAATTCTCGAACTCCGAGCCTGATTGTTATTTCTGAATGCCGCACATGGGAATGTGTCGGCGGAGATTTTTTGAAAAAGTTTTTCGCGATGGGATAACCAGAGTGAAAAACTTGAAGTGGATTTTTAGGTTTAAAAAAAACCTTTCAATCCAGAACATCCTCAATGTGTGACGGGGAGATCAACTGGTGACGCTCGCCCGCCACACAAAAAGAAAGTCTAGTTAAAGAGTAGTGCGGGACTACTTGAGTTCAACCTTAGCACCTGCTTCTTCAAGCGCAGCTTTGGCTTTCTCAGCGTCGTCTTTAGAAACGCCTTCAAGGATTGGAGCTGGAGCGCTCTCAACAAGTTTCTTAGCGTCAGCAAGACCAAGTCCGGAAGCGATTCCGCGAACAGCCTTAATAACACCGATTTTAGAAGAACCTGCGTCTGTAAGAACAACGTCAAATTCAGTTTTTTCCTCAGCAGCTTCAGCAGCAGCAGCAGGTGCAGCAGCAACAGCAGCAGGAGCAGCAGCAGAAACGCCCCACTCTTCTTCGAGGGATTTAACAAGCTCAGCAGCTTCGAGCACGGTAAGTTTGCCCAATTCTTCAGCGATTGATTTAAGATCAGCCATAATAATGTGTGTTTTAGTAGTTTGGTATCGTCGCGTCCGGGGCTTCCGGACATTTCAGCTCTCATGCCTAAGATCCGACGAAGGAACCTTTTTTATCAGGCGTATCCTTTTAAGGGGATTCGCCATCCGATCAGATTTTTTAGTAACGAACAGTTCGTTTTCAAAAAGTCAGGCAACTCGCGCCACCTGACTTGGAAAAAACTTAACCTTCGTGTTTTGCTTTGATAACGCGAGCAATAGATGCTGCTGGCTCGTTGATAACGCGAACCAACTGAGTAGCTGGTGCGTTGATAACACTGAGCAAAGTAGCAAGAAGGACCTCGCGTGGTGGAAGTTCAGCCAATGCGTTAAGTTGAGCAACATCCATAACGTCTCCGTCAAGGATACCCACTTTAAAGGCAAACTTCTTAGATTTTTTAGCAAATTCTTTAGCAACTTTAGCAGCGGCACAAACGTCAGCTTCACCAGTGATGAATGCAGTTTGTCCGAGAAGTTCAGTGCTCACGTCTGGAAGGCCAGCGTTTTCAAGAGCCTTACGCATGTATGTGTTCTTGGCAACGTGACATTCTGCGCCGTTCTCAAGAAGAGCTGCGCGAACTTCGTTAAACTCAGGAACAGTCATTCCGGTGTAATCAACCACCAGGACGAAAGGCGATGTATTAACGCGCTCAAAAAGCTCGTCGATGATGTATTTCTTATCAGGATTCATAGTCTTATCTCCTTGGTGGATTATTTAATAGAATAAATGGAAGGTTCAAGAGCAACTCCAGGGTTCATGCTTGAAGCGAGTGTTACATTTTGGATGTAGTCACCTTTTGCTCCTGGAGGCTTTGCTTTCACGAGAGACTCAACCAATGCTTGGATGTTCTCGATGAGCTTAGCGTCATCAAAAGAAACTTTACCAATAGCAGCGGAAACGTTGCCGTTTTTGTCAAGTTTGTAGTCGATCTTACCAGCCTTAGCAGCTTGCACAGCGGAAGCGGTGTCTTCTGTTACGGTGCCAGTTTTTGGGTTAGGCATAAGTCCGCGTGGTCCGAGAACACGAGCGATCTTACGAACTTCCAACATAGCGTCTGGAGTTGCGATAGCTGCATCAAAATCAGTGAATCCGTCTTGGACTTCTTTGATGAGGTCAGCCATGCCAACTTTGTCAGCGCCTGCAGCTTCAGCAGCCTTAGCAGCATCACCTGTTGCAAAAACGACAACCTTGACGTTTTTACCAGTTCCGTGTGGAAGGGAAACAGATCCGCGGACCATTTGGTCGCTCTTACGGGGATCTACTCCGAGTTTAAAAGAAAGTGTGACGGTTCCGTCAAACTTGGGTGCTGGGAACTTCTTGAGAAGTGCCACGGCGTCTTCAAGACCGAATTGCTTGCTGGAATCAACAAGCTCGATCGCCTTTTTGTAGCGTTTGCTTTTCTTACTCATAGTATGGTTTGCAGTGCGGGCGGGGAAAACTGAATTAAATCACTCTCTCCCCTCCTGCGGGTTTGGGTTAAGGGAGACAGATAAAATTCCATCTCCCTCGGAAAAATTAGTTTAGTCTGTGATCTCAAGACCCATCTGACGTGCGGTGCCGGCAAGAATCTTGGCAGCTTTTTCGCGGTCGTTGGTGTTGAGGTCAGCGATTTTGAGTTCTACCACTTCAAGCAATTGAGCTTTGGTGATGGATCCACAAGACTTCTTGTTAGGCTCACCAGAACCAGAAGCAATTTTAGCGGCTTTCTTAAGAAGCACAGCTGCTGGTGGTTGTTTGGTGATGAAAGAGAATGATGCATCTTTGTAAACAGTGATCACTGTAGGGAGAAGATCGCCTTCTTGCTTTTGCGTTTTGGCGTTAAAGTCCTTACAGAACTGCATGATGTTCACGCCTGCCTGACCAAGTGCTGGTCCGACTGGTGGTGATGGGTTGGCTTTACCTGCTTGAATTTGCAGCTTAAGAACGGATTTAATTTCCTTTGCCATAATGGTAGTAGTTAATAGTGTTTAGTTGTGGTTAAATGATTCCGGAATTCCCCGGCAACATTAAAAATTTGAGAAATCTTTAGACTTTTTCGACCTGCCAAGCTTCGAGCTCAACGGGAGTGTCACGACCGAAGATCGTTACAGAAACAAGCAACTTGCCCGTTTCGTGATCGATCTCTTGAATCGATCCAGTTTGGCCCTCGAACGGACCGTCTTTCACACTCACCTCATCGCCAAGAGCAAAACTGATAGCTGGGCGAATGTTATCTTCGCGCTCACGGATCTGGTTAAGCATGGCTTCAACCTCACGCTGACGCATGGGGAGCGGCTTTCCTTTCGTTCCTGCGAATCCGATCACGCCGTCCATCTCTTGCATGAAATACCATGCTTTATCGACAAGCTGACCGTCCTCGGTGAAAAGCTTCATGTTTACAATGATGTAACCAGGGAAAAACTTTTTCTTCGTTTCGATTTTTTTCCCTTTGCGGTTTTCTTCGACACGCTCCTGAGGAACGAGGACGTCAAAAATCAAGTCGCCGAGCTCCTCGGATTCGACCTTACGCTTAATACGATCGTGCACTTTTTTCTCCTGGCCGGAGAGAACGTGAACGACAAACCATTGCTTATGAGCTTCGGGATAAACAGCCATTAAATGAAGAGATTAAAAAGAGTATAGAAAGTGGCGGGGACGCCAAGTGCCCGAACTGCCGGCTAATTGCAAGCAAATAAACAGCTCAGACGAAAAAAAATAATTATTGGGCAAGACTCGTCAAAAGAGCGAGGACTTTAATAGCGATCACATCAAAAAGTGAAACATACCCAGCAAGAAGGATCATTGCTACAAGAACAACAAGTGTAGAATCAACCAGCTCTTTGTATTTCTGAAAACCTTTTGCCTTAGGATTACTATCCCACGGCCAAGATGCCTTGCGCAATTCGGCTTTAACTTCGTGAATGAATGTGGCGATTTTCCGGAACATAAAAGTAAGAGTGGGGTCAAAAAAAAGAAAATGAAGGAAAAGAAAAGCTGGCAGGGAAGACAGGACTCGAACCTGCAACTTTCGGTTTTGGAAACCGACGCTCTACCAATTGAACTACTTCCCTTTAAAGCTTTGCTTTAGATTATTGCTAATCTTTTCCAGTATGATGCCCGTGCTTTCCACGGACCGGCAATCGCGAACGACTGCAAAATTTTATTCTGATTAAGCCGGATTGAGGGGCGCCCGATCTAAGATCGAAACACCCCTCTAAAAACCAGCCTCGCGATCGTCTTCGGGGTGAAGATTATCGCTAGTTGACTAAGTCAATTAGTCAATGATGTCGGCCACACGACCAGCACCAACGGTGCGACCACCTTCGCGGATAGCGAAACGCATGGTCTTCTCCATAGCGATTGGAGTGATAAGCTCAACTTCAAGAGAAACGTTATCACCAGGCATCACCATTTCAACACCTTCAGGAAGCTTGATGCTACCAGTTACGTCTGTTGTGCGGAAGTAGAATTGTGGACGATAGTTAGAGAAGAATGGAGTGTGACGTCCACCTTCATCCTTAGAAAGGACATAAATTTCACCAACGAACTTGGTGTGAGGAGTAACAGAACCCTTCTTAGCGATCACTTGACCACGCTCAAGGTCGTCCTTCTTAAGACCACGCATGAGGAGACCAACGTTGTCACCAGCACGGCCTTCATCAAGAAGCTTACGGAACATCTCGATGTCTGTAACGACGGTTGTTTGAGTTTCGCGGATACCAACGATCTCAACTTCTTCCATCTTGTGGATAACTCCACGCTCAACACGACCTGTAGCAACAGTTCCGCGTCCCTCGATAGAGAACACGTCCTCGATAGGCATAAGGAAGTCTTGGTCGATTGGACGCTCTGGCTCAGGAATGTAAGAGTCAACAGCTTCCATGAGCTTGAGGATGTTTGCCTTTTGCTCAGCGTCGCCCTCCATTGCTTTAAGAGCAGAACCACTGATCACTGGGATATCATCACCAGGGAATTCGTATTGGTCGAGAAGTTCACGGATTTCCATCTCAACGAGCTCAAGAAGCTCAGCATCGTCCACTTGGTCAGTCTTGTTCATGAAGACAACAAGTGCAGGAACACCAACCTGACGAGCAAGAAGGATGTGCTCACGAGTTTGTGGCATTGGGCCGTCAGCAGCAGATACCACGAGGATACCACCGTCCATTTGAGCAGCACCAGTAATCATGTTTTTCACATAGTCGGCGTGACCTGGGCAGTCCACGTGTGCGTAGTGACGATTAGCTGTCTCATACTCAACGTGTGCAGTGTTAATAGTAATTCCGCGCTCGCGCTCTTCAGGAGCACCGTCGATTTCGTCGTAAGCGATTGCTTCACCACCACCTGCTTCTGCAAGAACGGTAGTAATAGCAGCGGTAAGAGTTGTTTTGCCGTGGTCAACGTGACCGATTGTGCCGATGTTAACATGCGGCTTTGATCTTTCAAATGCTTCTTTAGCCATGATATTTTGTTTGGTTTGGTTTGCCCCTTCCGAATCATTCCTTCTAGGGCTGCTGGTTTTTGTTGATTCCTCCAAGAACAAGTAAGCCCTCAAAGAAAAACGAGATTTATTTCCCCGCGCTGGAGCTCCTGACCGGATTTGAACCGGTGACCTCGTCCTTACCAAGGACGCGCTCTACCACTGAGCTACAGGAGCTTTCGCTCGCGAGAACTTCCCTTTGGCAATCACTCTGAAGTGACTTACCGTGGGAAAGCGGGCGGCAAACTAGCAGAGAACTGGCAACTGTCAAAAAAAAACTCTCTCATTTCTCGTTTTTTTTCGAACATGCTCTATTTCTTTGCTTTTTATTGAATTTTCAAGGGGAAGAGAACTGGGAAAATTGACGAATAATCCGTCTATCATCCCCGTTCCTGTCGGTTTCACGAAAAAAACGACTCCCCTTTTCTATTTTTACTCTTTTTTCCGGATTTGTTAAAATAACCCAACTATTTTGCCATCATCATCGAGATCAA
>CAZOWD010000004.1:0-17979 GCA_964583225.1 uncultured Verrucomicrobiales bacterium
GATTGTGCTTTCAGCACAAAAACGATAAAATCCAACGTCGAAAACTTCCCATTTGACCTCCCACAACCCCAATACCCGCCTTCTGCTTTGGGACGCGGGTATTTTTTCAAAAAAACGTGAACGCCAATGCTTGACAAATTCTCTAAAATGAGCAAATTCCTCTGCGTCGCAACGATAACGCCGACGTGGTGGAATTGGTAGACACGCGTGATTCAAAATCACGTTTCTTCGGAAGTATGGGTTCGATTCCCATCGTCGGTATTTTTGCGAACATTTGGCCCCTTTTAAAAGGGGCTTTTTTTGTGCGTGCAAACCTAGAATTTGAATCTTAATATCACCCCATGACCCATCTTGAAGTTGCGAAACAAGCCGCCCGCCAAGCAGGAGCCTTCCTCAAAGAACACTTCGGCCAACCACTTGAGGTGGATGAAGCCAAGCACCACGACATCAAACTTGCCCTCGACCGCGAAAGCCAAGAACTCATCACGCGCGTCCTCCTCGATGCCTTTCCAGATCACGCACTCTACGGAGAAGAAGGGATCGCGGGAAACCAAGACAGCGATTACCAATGGATCGTTGATCCCATCGACGGCACCGTTAATTATTTCTACGGAATCCCGCATTACTGTGTATCCATCGCCCTCCGCTACAAAGGCGAACTCACCGTCGGAGTCATCTACGACCCCAGCATGGATGAACTTTGGGCCGTAGAAAAAGGCTCCCCCGCCCTACTCAATGGAGCCCCAATCCAAGCGAGCCCTCGCACCAAGCTTGAAGAAGCTGCTCTTTTTGTGGGATGTGGCAAAGACACCTCCACACTCAACACTGGACTCGATCGCTTCCACCGCGCCTCTCTCCGCGCTCGAAAAATGCGCATGATGGGAAGTGCGGCTCTCGGCATGGCCTATGTCGCCACGGGCCGACTTGATGCCTATGTGGAATCGCGCATTTCCCTCTGGGATATCGCCGCAGGCAAACTTCTACTAGAAGCCGCAGGTGGAAAAGTTGACTTGGAACACCTCCCAGAAAACGCCGACGCCTATTCGATTGTTGCCACTAACGGAAAAATTCCCATTGAAGAAATTCTATAATGCCTTTTATTCTCTCACTCTTCACCACACAGAATCATGCCTGAAACCACACTTTACAAAGTCAACCCATCCCAATGGCTCAACCTCTGGCACTTTTTAGGCGCTGGACTACTCGCTATCACAGCCATCGCTATGGCTTCAGCCTCTGACCAAATCCTATGGATTGGTCTCGCCCTAGCCATTTTTTGGGCTGGATGGAGATGGCTCTCCGTTCACTGTGAACATTACGAACTCACAACGCAGAGAATCCGAGTCACCACAGGGGTGCTTAACCAGAAAATTGACGAAATCGAACTTTACCGAGTGAAAGATCTCACCATGACCCGCGCCTTCTGGATGCGGATCGTCGGACTTTCCTCGATTCATCTCAAAACTTCCGACCGCACCCTTCCCACGCTCACGATTCCAGCGATCTCTAACGGAGAAGAACTTCGCGAACAACTCCGTGAGCAAGTCGAAAAAATTCGCGACAAAAAACGCGTCCGCGAAATGGACTTTGCCGATACTGGTGATGGTGGAGAATTCGATGGAGACATGGACCTTCAGTTATAAAATATCCCAAATCCTTCGCAGCTCTCAAAGCCTTATGAAATCTGCCCCATTCAAAGTCCTTTTTGTGTGCCTCGGGAATATCTGTCGGTCACCGGCCGCTGAAAATATTTTCCGACATATCGTCACCCAAGCAGGACTCCAAAAGGCGATTGAAATTGACTCAGCAGGCACCATCAACTGGCACACGGGAAAAGGACCCGACTCGCGAATGTGCCAGACACTCAGAAAACGCAACATCCCAACAACGGGAAAAGCGCGACATTTTACAGCGCAGGATTTTCAAGATTTCGATCTCATCCTCACCATGGATGACAGCAACTTCCAAAATGTCGTTCAACTCAAACCTAAAACAGAGCATCGCGCCAAAGTAAAACGTTTCAGCACGTTTTGCAAACAACCTGAACATCAAATCCCCGAAGTTCCCGATCCCTATTACGGTGGTGAGGAGGGATTTGAATTTGTAGCTGATATGCTTGAGGATGGTTGCCAGCAATTGCTTGAATACATCAAAGAAAAACTCCCGAGCTCACAGCGATGAGCTAAGCCCAAAAAGCCTGCCAAGCGCAGCGATACACTTCTTTTCGGGTCACTTTCACTCCTCGGGACAGCGTTTCCCAGTCGGCATCAGCCATGAGGTCGAGCGTGAGCGTTCCTATTTTGCCAGGTAGCGCCGTCGCCATTCGCGTTCGCCGTCCATAAAGAGATTGCGCATAACGTTCGCCGTCCTTCAAATAGGCTCGCGCCACCTCCTGCCAGCGGGCAACCTCAACGAGCAATGCATCGCGATCGTTCGGATCAACATGAGGCAAATAACACCGACCAGCTTGTAAATCATTGGGCAAATCTCTCAAAATATTGATGAGCTGAAGCGCTTTTCCGTAATTTGCGCCCCAAGATTTCAGTTGAGGTAATTTTTCCGAGGAAAATCGCGTCAACTCTCCCACGCCAACCTCTGACCAAAATTCACCCACGCACCCCGCCACCAAATAACAATATTCCTCGAGTTGAGAATCTTCCGAAAACAAAAATCCCTCCTGAAGTTCAAACCGCTCGATATCCAACCGTTGCCCCCTCAAAATATGCTTTAACACTCGAAGAATCGATTCCCTCTGTTCGCTAGAACTCACACCATCCAACCAATCCAGCACTCCGCCCATATTTTTGAGCAATACGATCTCTCCCGCATGCTCTTGAGACGGAATCACCTCTCGCGTCAAACGCTCCAACCACTCGCCACGCTTATTAGAGTTCTCCAACACCTCCGCCATACCATCCAACATTTCCAAACGAAGCGTGGGAGCAAGCGAAACCGTATCGGCTAAAGTATCGCTGGCCCGAGCCAACAAATACCCAAGACTAATCGGCGCACGCATCGGCTTAGGAAGCACGCGCATGCTGAGGTAAAACGACCTCGATACGTCTTTTAAAATTTGGGTATCTAACGTAGCCATAACAATGCTTCAGCAGGGATAATTTCACCCCTCGCACACCACCACCTTACGCCCCCAGAGATTGGGATCGAGCACCGACCTCGCACGTTGCAAAAGCGACTCCGCCAATTGATTCGTTTTTTCATCATCCTCCCCCGACCGCAACACGGCCATCATCGTAGATCCCGAACCGCTCATCATGGCTGCTACCACTTCAGGTTGATCCCTCAACCAAACTTTCATTTCAGCAAGAAATCGGTGTTTTTGAAAAACGGGAACCTCCAAGTCATTGACCATCTCACCCCAAGAAACTTGCTGAGGTCCATAATCAACACCAGACAACGGCTCGGCACCTGACCAGCGTTTATAAGCATCTGGCGTATCCACACCAAATCCAGGTTTTAACAAAAGTATTTCGGTCCCCAATAAACCTGGGTAATTAGCCAAATCTACAGGCTTCACCACTTCTCCCCGACCGCTAATAACGCAACATTTTCGGTAGATAAAAAAGGGAATATCCGATCCGATCTCAGCCGACCAAGCAGCCAGTTCGTCTTCGCTCACCCCAGTATTTTCAAGCTCGTTAAGCGCCAGAAATACCGTAGCGGCATCGCTACTGCCACCACCGAGTCCCGCGCCATGAGGAACCTGTTTTTCGAGGGTGACTTTCCATGCGCACGCTTTTCCTGTATGTTTTTGAAAAACTCTAACCGCCTTTGTCACCAAATTCGTTTCATCCACAGGCACGTCTGGGACATTACAAACCAACGAATAAGCATCAGCCGCTTCAAAAGTAAGCAAATCAGCCAAATCCAAAGGCACCATCAAGCTATCCAGCGCATGAAAGCCATCGTCCATTTTCCCCAACACCCTCAAGGTCAGATTCACCTTAGCTGGAGCTTTCCATACCGATTTTGAGGATGTTTTCATGGGGAAATAAGATACGTTTTTAGTGCACATGCACCATCGAAGGCACCACAACCACCTTCATACCAGCGGACTGAGCCGCCATAATTCCTGCAGGAGCATCTTCAAAAACAAGACAACGCTCAGGAGCTATTTCCAATCGTGCTGCAGCCTCCAAATACACATCGGGAGCTGGCTTACCACAAGCCACATCACTGGCTGTAATAACCTCATCAAAAAGATCACTCAAACCTGCCGCTTGCAAAGTTCTTTCAGCCACCATCCGCGTGCCTCCCGTAGCCACAGCCAACGGAAGTTTTCCCCGCATTTTTTTTGCAAAATCTACCACCTCTTCGATGATCTCAATCTTTTCAAGATTATCCAAAAACGCAGTGCGCTTATCTACTGCAACCGCTTCGGGATCCAAGTGAAGCCCACACTCCCCATTCAAATCTTCTACGATATCTTTAGTGGGACGACCACCTAAAGCGTAAAACACATCTTCTGGAAAAACATTGGCGGCGTTATGTTTGGCCAATGCGTCACACCAAGAGCTAAAATGCACGGCCATGGAATCAACCAACGTGCCATCAAGATCGAAAATCACGGCATCATAACCGTCCTCTGGAATTTCAAGTGTTGCGAATGTCATTGCGGTGGCGATATGGCAATTCTACGAACCAGTTGCAACCCCATAAATGAAAGATTTCTTAAACAAAAAAAGACTCATACTTCGTTATTTAATGAGAAGAACTCACAACCTGCATAAAACTTACATTTTTTAAAATTAAAGCTACTTTAACAAACCCATGACACTAACCAACATTCTTTCCATACTCCCGACAGATCTGTTTGCTTATGTCACCCAACAAGGCCATCAATCAGGTGGAATTGGCATAGGTTATTATGTGATTATTGGCGGTATGATGCTTGCCAGCTGGATGGTCAGCAGCACGCTTCAGCGCCGTTTCCGTGAATATTCAGAAATCCCCATGCCTCTCACTGGACGGCAAATTGCGGAGCGCATGCTTCACGAAAACGGAATTTACGACGTCAAAGTTACCAGCACGCCTGGGCACCTCACCGATCATTACGATCCTACAACCAAAACCGTAAACCTCAGCGAATCCGTTTATCACATGGCCAATGTGGCTGCTGCTGCTGTCGCAGCCCACGAATGCGGTCACGCCGTGCAACACCAAAAAGCCTACGTCTGGCTCCAATTGCGCTCTCAAATGGTTCCCGCAGTCACCTTCGCAAACCAAATCCAAAGTGTGCTCATGCTCCTCTTCCTCTTTGGTATGTTCTTCACTGGCTCCATTTGGATGCTCTGGGCCATGGTCGGAACCCTCGCCGTTGTGGCTGGTTTTTCCTTGGTCACCCTCCCCGTGGAATTTGACGCCAGCCGCCGAGCCCTCGCTTGGATTCAGCAAAGTGGAGTTTCTAGCCACCTACAATACGATCGGGCCAAAAATGCTCTATTCTGGGCAGCGATGACCTACGTGGTAGGCGCACTCGCAGCGCTAGCTCAGCTCGGCTACTGGATCATGCTGCTCCTCGGCGCACGCAATAATGATTAACCTAAAATCATATCAGCGTCCTGAAGCTTAGCCCCTTGGACTAAAGCTTAGACTAAAACCCAAAAGTTCCCTCGGTCACGCCGAGTTTCTCTGAAACGTCAAGGTCTTGCCACAGGTGATGCCCCGAGCTCGTTCCTGCGAGCAAGGCCTGATAGGCTTTAATTGTCCGTAACGCGTCCTCCCGAGATTCATCCAACATCTCCACGCGGAACTTCCGAAGCCCCGTCCCGCGAAGTTGATTGTAAAATCGAGCCCCCGTCTGAGCCCGACCGTTAAACAAAGTATTGCGACACCCTACATCCGCTTTCAACGTATGCACCTGCCCCACACGATCCTTTAGCTCGACATGGTGTTTTTCGCACGGCTTTCCGCAATCGAGAATGCTGGTTCCCTCCGACATAAAGGCACAAAACACACAGTGCTCCATATGAAACATGGGCATGTGCTGGTGAATCGTCAGCTCAAACCAATCCGTCGGAGCCGCCAACAAAAGATCCATGACCTGATTGATATTGAGATCATACGAAACCGTCAATCGATCCAATCCCCCGTCCTCCTTCAAAATCTTTGCCGTCAACGGGTTGGCGCAGTTTAACGAAAAATCGCCCGTTTTATAAAGATCCGCCCGATCCTTAAAATGCACAAGCCCCCCTAAGTTGCGGATCAACACCCCATCGGGCTCGGCTCGCTCAATCACTTTAAAATACCCCGCCTCGCCCGATTTTTGAATTCGCGGTGTCACCAAATGAATCTTTGTGCCCTTCGATTCCCGCACCAGTGCCACGGCCTCTTTTCCTCGGCGGATATCTTCAAAATCGACATACACATTTTCCACGCCAGACTCAAGCGCCGCTTCGATCTGCTCCATGCTACGACACAATACGGAAAGTTCACGTTTGGACGACTCATCTGTTTTGCGCTCTGGCATCAAGTTCGATAAAACATTCTCAGCCACAATCGCCCGATCGCTCTTAGATTCTGCATTTTCTCCACCTTTTAACTTTGAAGCATCCATCGCCTCAACCAACGCACGGCGCAGTCGGTTCACCGCCGAAACCGGCATCATCACCTCCCCTTTTAATTCATTTTTAACCGATCCCAATTTCCACTCCGTGCCACCAAGGCGACCGAGTTGTTTTTCTAAAAACTCCTGAGTTAGTGGGCGCGACTGCGCTTTTTCTAATTTCTCGGACGACTCAACCTCCACGGAACCGCACGCCAGCACCATCGGAGAACCGACCTCGCCGCGCACCACAATATTTAACACATCCCGCACGGGCTCGAGTTTTGCATTTTTCCAACTCGCCGTGAGCGCTTTATTCAACTTGGGATCATCGGTTTTCCAAACTTTTTGCCCAACCTGAATGCGATCCCACTTCAGTCCACTATGCTCGTGGTGAAACAACAACCGTTCACCTGCCACCTTCCAAATCCGAGCGCCTTGCTCGCGGTTTCGATCCTCCCCCGCATCAAAAACAACACCATCTCCCGCTTTCACTGGAATATCGGCTTCCAAATTTACATCCACCCACCCGCGATCACACCGCGTTACCGTGCCGAGATAAACTCCGCGTTTTTTGCCAAATTTTCCGTGCGTCAATCGCGGATGGTTTGTCCCTTCCAACCAACCCGTAGAAAGTCCACGGGAAAACGTCATCTCCATCGTGTAGCGATCCTCATTTGTTACGGGACTAGGCAAATCTGCTACCGCAGCATCGAGCGCCTTCCGATATACTCGCGTAATCGCCGCCACGTATTCAGGCGACTTCAATCGACCCTCAATTTTATAAGAAACCACCCCGGCCTTCACCAAATCTGGGATCAAATCCACCGCTGCCAAATCCTGCGGACTCAGCAAATACCGGACTTCGCCCATATCGCGCTCCTCGCCATCGACAATCAACGTGTAAGCCATCCGACACGCCTGCGCGCACTCACCTCGGTTTGCCGACCGCTGACCGAGGCTCTCGCTGGTCAAACACTGCCCCGAATACGCCACGCACAGCGCACCGTGCACAAACACCTCGAGAGGCACGCCCTCCTTCGGGTTAAACTTCTCAAGCTCTGCCAACGACAACTCCCGCGCCAACACCGCCCGATCCAATTGAAAAAGCTGATCAACAAATGCTAATCCCTCCGGCGAAGTAATCGTCATCTGAGTTGACGCATGGATTTCTACCGACGGAGCGACCTCACACGCCAAGCGCGCCAATCCCAAATCTTGAATAATGATAGCATCCACGCCCGCCTTTTCTAAAAGCCGAAGCTGCGCCTCAGCCGACTCCATTTCGTCTGTAAAAATGAGCGTATTCATCGTCACAAACCCACGAACACCGTGCGCATGCAAAAACTCCATCACCTCGGGTAAATCTTCCTCCGTAAAATTATCAGCCCTCAATCGCGCATTAAATTTCGACAAGCCAAAAAATACAGCATCTGCCCCATTGGCCACCGCAGCCCGCACACAATCCCAACTTCCCGCTGGAGCCAACAACTCAGGATCACGGGTTAAAACGGGCAAAGTTTTCTGCTTATTTTCATTACTCATCCGCCACAGCATCCCCAAAAACACCCAAAAGAAAAGCGTATTCAACCAAGCAAAGGCAAATTAAAACGAGCGCCCCTACACTACAGGCTACTCGCTACTGGCTACCCGCTGTTCCTCCGTATAAGATATCTCACTTTTCATTCCATTTACGATCTCCAGCCTAATCGCCCTGATTTAAACGATCAAATTTAAACCTTCACTCAATCGTCATTTTTTGATATTAGAAGCAATCACATTGCAAATCCTTGCAAGATCTGTGCATTATTTGCTATCCAAGCAAAAAACGCACACTCGACTTGACAGATTTGCCCCCCTAAACTACTCAACCACATTCCTATTTGCAAAACATCGCAAATACGTAACAAGCGATCTTACTTACCCCCTAAACCAAATACCTCTCCCTGATCGAAACACTCAAATTCTAATTATTTTGAATACTCTCTCACGACGCAAATTCTTAAAGATCTCCGCCGCAACCATGGCGGCGACTAGTTCCGCTGGTCTTCTGAGCAACTGCTCGAAAAAGCCCAAAATAGACCCCGCAAAAAAAGGAATTCACAAAATCCCGACTTATTGCGACGTCTGCTTCTGGGCATGTAACGCAGTAGCCACCGTTGAAGACGGCAAGCTTAAAAAAATCGAAGGCAACCCACTTGACCCACTTAGTCAAGGTCGCCTCTGCCCACGCGGAACTGGTGGAATCGGAGCCCATTTCGACAAAGACCGCCTCACTCACCCACTCATCCGTGTTGGTGAAAAAGGAGAAGAGAAATGGAAAAAGGTCTCTTGGGATGAAGCACTTACCTTCATTGCCAAAAAGCTCAACAAGATCAAAGCCGAGCACGGCCCAGAGTCCGTGGCTCTTTACAGTCACGGCGCAGGTGGTTCATTTTTCAAACACACAATGCACGCCTTCGGCACCCACAACATTGCGGCTCCTTCTTACTCCCAGTGTCGTGGTCCCCGCGAAATCGGATTTGTTCTCACCGTTGGAGACGAAGTTAGTGCCCACGAACGCACCGATATCGAAAATGCTAAGACGCTCGTGCTCATCGGCTCCCACCTCGGAGAAAACATGCACAACTCGCAGGTGCACGAATTTGCAAACACCGTATCTAAAGGATGCCATGTGATTTGCGTAGATCCTCGTTATTCTGTCGCAGCAAGCAAAGCCAAAGACTACCTCCCCATCAAACCGGGAACTGACATGGCTCTCGTGCTCGCATGGATGAACGTCCTCATCACGGAAAACCTCTACGATAAAGAATACGTAGCGAAATACGGATTTGGATTCGAGGCATTTGCCGCTGAAATGATGCAATACACCCCTGAGTGGGCATTCCCAAAAACAGGCATCGAACCAGACGTCATCCGCAAAACAGCTCGCCAAATGGCAAGCACAGCTCCAGCAACGCTCGTTCACCCTGGACGCCACGTTACTTGGAACGGAGACGACACACAACGTAGCCGCGCGATCGCACTCCTCAACTGCCTTCTTGGAAGCTGGGGACGTAAAGGTGGATTTTACACACACGCGGACACCATGGAGGTGCCAAAATACCCTTACACCACCAAGTATCCGCATAGCGACAAGCCAAAAGCTGACCGCCCGAACCCAACTGATTTCCCATTTGCCAACGGCGCACACGACACCCTTTCCGTCGGAATCCGTGACGCTACAATCACAGGCAAGCCTTACCCAATTAAGGCATGGATGACTTACGGAACCAACCTTTTGAACTGTCTCCCCGACACACGTCAAACCATCGAGGCAATCAAAAAACTCGATCTGCTCGTCGTTTGCGACATCATTCCTAGTGAACTCGCAGGTTGGGCAGACGTGGTGCTCCCTGAGTCCACTTATCTCGAGCGTCACGACGACCTCGTTGTTAAGTCTTTCCGCGATCAACCTTATGTTGGCATCCGCCAGCCAGTTGTAGAATCTCCCGATGATCAGAAACCTAACTGGTGGATCGCTCGCGAGCTTGCCTTCAAACTCGGACTCGGCGAATACTACCCATGGAAAACCATCGAGGAATACCTTGAGACCCGTATGAAACTTGCCAAACTCGACTGGAAGCAACTCCAGAAAGAAGGCATGATTCTCGGACAAAAAGGGCCGATCTACATGCAGGAAGAAGGCAACGACGACCCACAAGCGCAAGTCGAAATGCTTTTCTGTGAAGACACGGATAAGATCAACTTCTACTCCAATCAACTGAAGGAAAAAGGATTTGATCCTGTGCCTAAATACACAGAACCCGATCAATTACCTGCTGGTAGTTTCCACCTTCTCTACGGTCGTGCTCCAATGCATACCTTCGGAAAAACTCAAACCAACCCGCTCCTTCACGATATGATGGAAGAAAACGAGGTTTGGATCAACGCTTCCGTAGCCCGCCAATACGACATCAAAACTGGCGACTACGTCAAGCTTACCAACCAGGACGGTGTAAGCTCCAACTTCCCCGTCAAAGCAAAAGTTACAAACCGTATCCGCAAAGATTGTGTCTACATGGTTCACGGGTTTGGTCACAGCACCCGTGGTATGGGTAAAGCTTATGGTAAAGGAGCTTCTGACAACCTCCTCATTACCAAATATAAAACCGACCCAATCATGGGCGGAACAGGAATGAATGTTAACTTTGTAACCTTAGAAACAGGAGAATAATTATGGCGAGATATGGAATGGTAATTGATACCAGAAGATGTGTGGGATGCATGGATTGCGTCGTTGCATGTAAAACTGAAAATAACGTCCCGGAAGGCTTCTGCCGCGACTGGATCACCACCACAACGAAGGGAAAATTCCCTAACTTGACAATGGAGATTCGCACCGAGCGTTGTAACCACTGCGACAACCCACCATGTGTGGACTGTTGCCCAACTGGAGCAAGTCACGTCCACGAACGTGGAGGCATTGTTCTCGTCACCCACAACGAATGTATCGGGTGTAAAGCATGTATTTCATCATGCCCCTACGATGCCCGTTACGTGCATCCAGAAGGATATGTGGACAAATGCACATTCTGTGTGCACCGCATCGAAAAAGGCCTTAACCCTGCCTGCGTTTCGGTTTGTCCAACGCGCTGTATGCACTTTGGTGATCTTGACGATCCAGAAAGCGAAGTCAGCAAACTTCTCCGTGAAAACCCACATCATCACAACCTGCTCCCTGAAGCTGGCACAAAACCATCTATTTACTACCTAACCTAATTACGTCATGAATCCCGAATTTATTGAATTTACCAATACCCGGCACAATCACATGATTGACCCTCACTTCCACGTGTGGGGATGGGAATTGCCCGTTTACCTCTTTCTCGGAGGTCTCGTAGCTGGATTGATGATCCTCTCCGGCTACCACATGCTCCGCGATCAGTGGGATAAACCTGGCACCAAAGGTCACTACATCACCACGCCTCTTTTGAGCATGGGACTGATCTCCTTTGGTATGCTTTGCCTCCTTCTCGACCTCGAGCATCCGCTCTACGTTTGGAGACTATTCCTCACATTCGAACCCACCGCTCCCATGTCTTGGGGATCGTGGATTTTGATGTTGGTTTACCCCATCTTGATGATCTCTACCTTTGTAGGTCTTAAAGAATCCATGCCGTTCCTCTTCAAGTGGGTTCCTGGCTTAGAAAGCGCAGTCGCTTGGCTTCGCGAATCTAAATGGATGACCACACTCGGATGGGCCAACATCCTCGTAGGTGGTGCCGTTGGTGTTTACACTGGTATTCTTCTGAGCGCTCTCCCTGCTCGTCCGCTTTGGAACAGCGGTCTTCTCGGACCACTATTCCTTCTTTCTGGACTTTCTGCAGGTGCCGCACTCATGCACATCCTCACGGAAATCACAGGTAAAACTGGCGAGGAAGCCGACAAACAACGCCCTTGTTTAAAGCTCATCTCCATGTGTGTTATCTGGCTCCGTCCGAAAAAAGGAGAAGACCACAAACTCTCAGTCCTCGACAACGGACTCCTCGCTACAGAACTTGGCGTGATCGTCCTCTTCTTGATCGGGCTCGTCACCTCAAGCCAAGCCTCTCAAAAAGCTGTTTCCCTTCTCCTTACGGGATCGTATTCAGCCGTATTCTGGTGCTTTGTTGTCATCCTCGGACTTCTGACGCCTCTCGGACTTCAGTTCCTCCAGACCCGACACAAAATCCAGCAAAACCTCGTTCCTGCGATCCTCGTCCTCTGCGGCAGTCTCGCACTTCGATTTGTGATCCTCTACGCAGGACAAGCCAGCCATTGGTAATAACCCCAAACCTCAATATTTAATTTAATATCTAAAAACCAAACAACCTATATTATGTCTGATAATACTAACACCAACACTGAAGCCACAAAATACGGCAACCCGTATTTTTGGGGATTTATGCTGGGACTCGTCCTACTCGCCTCCTATGTCATCATGGGACGCGGACTCGGCGCATCCGGAGCATTTAATAGCGTGCTCGCATTCGTTATGAACGGAATTGCACCCGATCACATCGCAAACAACGACTACTACACCGGCTACCTCAACGGTGGAGCCCCTCTCAAATCTTGGCTTCTTTTCGAAGTTATCGGTGTGCTCATCGGAGGATTTATCTCAGGTGCTCTTGGAGGTCGCATCAAGCTCTCCATTGAAAAAGGCCCTAACGCTACCACAAAGAGCCGTCTCATCTTCGCACTCGTCGGAGGAGCTCTTATGGGAGTTGGAGCTAAGCTCGGACTTGGTTGCACCAGTGGTCAAGCACTCACAGGTGGAGCAGTTCTCAATGCAGGAAGTTGGGCATACATGTTATGCGTCTTTGGCGGAGCATACGCATTCGCTTGGTTCATGAGAAAACAATGGAACTAATCCACTCACTCATCACTTATTCTTAATACTTTTACGATTATGAACTTTCCACTTTACAAATTTGGAGCCTTTGGAGCTGAAACCAGCCTCATCGTAGCTCTCGTTATCGGCATCTTCTTTGGTTTTGTCCTCGAACGTGCTGGATTTGGTAGCTGCCGCAAGCTTGCTGCCCAATTCTACTTTAAAGACCTCGCCGTTTTTAAAGTGATGTTTACAGCAATCATCACTGCGATGGTTGGAGTTTACCTCCTCTCCGTTTTCGGAGTGCTCGATATCAATCTCGTTTATAAAACAGACACCATTATCTGGCCACAAATCCTCGGTGGTCTTATCCTCGGTGTAGGTTTTGTCATCGGCGGATACTGCCCTGGAACTTCCGTTGCCGCTATGTCCACAGGTAAAATCGACGCCTTGGTATTCCTCGGTGGTGTCATGATCGGTCTCTTCGGATACGGAGAAATCTTCATGAGCATCAAGGACTGGGCTAAGCCTGAAGGAACAAGCGTTATGACTCTGGACCAAATCTCTGGAATCCCTTACGGATTTATTGTTTTTGCTGTCATCCTCATGGCTGTTGCTGGATTCATCGGCGCAGAATGGGCTGAGCGTAAACTCTCTGGAGCACCTCAAGGCAAATCACCTCTTACGGACAACACACGCCTTATCAACTCATCACGCATTCTCATGCTCGGTCTCCTTGGAGCTGGATTTATCTCCCTCTTCCTCGGTAGCCCATATGGAAGCACCAAAGTGAAGGTTGATACAACGGAACTCGCTCGCATCACTTCCACAGGAAATGATCAAATCAAAGCCACAGACCTTGCCGACAGCATCGTTCGCGGTGACGACGACTACCTGCTCATCGATTTACGTGACGCAAAAGAGTTTGCAACCTACTTCATTCCTGGAGCCATCAACATGGACATGAACTCTGAAGATTTTGCAGACCTTCCACACAACGAAAACATCGTCATTTACTCCAATGACGGAGAAGCCACTGCTAAAGCATGGTTCATCCTCAAAGCTCGCGGATACAAATCAGTCCGCACCCTCAACGGAGGAATTAAAGCATGGATGGATGACGTGCTCTACCCAAGCAAGCCAGCTGACACCAGCAAGGCTGCTCAGGAAGAATTTGCGAAGCGTGCAGAAGTTGCCAAACACTTTGGTGGCGAAGCTCAAGGCGCAGGCGGTCCTGCCGTGCACAAAGCACCTAAACCACCAGCACCAGCAGCAAGCACAGCGCCTAAGAAGAAGAAAAAGCGCAAAGCACGCGAAGGTTGTTAATCTTCTATATCCCAACTATTTTTCATTATTATTAGGGTTAAAGGGCGTCGAGCAATCGGCGCCCTTTTTTATCTCCCCCCAACTTCCAACAAATCGATTCCGCTCCATAAACTTTATAAAAATCTCCTTTATTTCTCAGCAAGTCATGGCAAATTAAAGCCTCAAGCTATTCAATAGCTTCTATTTTCAGCTTCAAACTCATTTTCTTATGCAATCTCCTCAAATTACTCGCTCACAGGCAAAAGGATTCACGCTTATCGAAATCATGGTTGTCATCGCCATCATCATGGTGCTTGCGGCAATGACCATCAGCGGCCTTTCCTACGTTAATGAAAAAGCAAAAATCAATCAGACTAAAGTTTTTATTAGCTCGGTCTCACAAGCTCTAGAACAATACCGAGCAGATAGTGGAGACTACCCACCAGGAAACGGAGAAGCAACAAGCACTCAAGAAGTTTACGACGTGCTTTATGGAGACTCTCTCACCGATAACACGGCGACTGCTTACCTCGACATTCTCGACCCCACAAGACAGGGCAACTCAAAAAATGTAAAGGGACGAGGAAATATCTACGTCCTTGTTGACGCTTGGAAAAAAGAAAACTCCACAGAACGCCAAGAACTTTTTTACAGATACCCAGGAACGATGAATCCACCGTCTGACTTTGACATTTGGTCTGTAGGTCCCGATCACAAGGGCGGGCCTTACGGCAAAAAAGAAGATCGAAAAGACGACATCAAAAACTGGTAATCCTCCGCCCTCTCTAAGTTCTTCTTTTTACTAATCCTCTTTCACTAAAAAAGAAACGCCCACCTGCCAAACTGACGGGTGGGCGTTTTAGATTATATTAAAAGACTCATCCGCCTTGGTTGCAGGACTGCCAGTCGGCAATACGATCAGCTTGCGCCGCAAATAGTGCGTCTGTGCTGTCGTGAATATCAATAGACTCAATACAGTCACCCTGAGCAATGGAATCCACTACGTCCTGTCCCTCGGTCACTTCACCAAACACCGTATGTTTTCCATCCAAGTGTGGTGTAGGTCCATGGGTAATGAAAAACTGGGATCCATTGGTATTAGGTCCAGCATTGGCCATCGAAAGAATACCGGCCTTATCGTGTTTAAGGTGAGGTTTACACTCGCACTCAAACTTGTAGCCAGGTCCACCCATTCCACTTCCTGTAGGGTCGCCCCCTTGGATCATGAAATTAGGGATCACGCGGTGGAATACGATTCCATCGTAAAATCCATCGGCAGCGAGGCTTAAAAAGCTAGCACAAGTCACCTGAGTATCACCCGCAAACATGCGGATTTTAATAGGTCCCTTACTCGTATTGATGGTAATGTTTATATCTTGAATATCACTCATAGTCGGGAAGAACCAATCATGGTTTCAAGTATTCTGCACGGATTTTTTTTAGTATCAAACTGATACCTTCAAATTATCCGATGCCTCATCCACCGCCACCACCGCAAGAACTGCCCTTGGAGCTTCCTTTTTCGCTTTGCGCGCCCTTCTTATAGGACTCGCTTCGATAATCCGTTTGATAAAACCCACTCCCTTTAAAAATAATCCCTGCGCCACCTCCTAACAGTCGCTTAACCTTACCGTCACAACCCTCCACAGGGCAATCTTCGAGCTTGGGATCACTCATTTTTTGAAACACTTCAAAAACATGGTCACACTTCTGACATTTGTAATCGTAATTAGGCATAGCTTCGTAATTTTAATAAAACAATCGTCATAGAACATGACTGGCGTTGGGATAGCCCTACAAACTCTAGCGCGCAAGTCCGAAAAAGACATAAAAACGACTTCTTGACCATTTGCAAAAAATAAATGACTATTCCCCGAGACAAAAAGAGCACCTTTCCTAATGAAATTATCAACACCCCTTTTCCTCATTCCTTTGGCTCTCGGCTTCGCCATGCTCACTCAGTGTGCAGATTTGAAGGAAGGCCTCTCCGTTTACCCGTCCGGAGGCACTCAATATTTGGCTGGATATGGTCCACCATCTGGTCAAAGCAACCATCAAGCAGGCAAACCTGCCCCCTATCAACCCCAAGGTTATTGGGATGGAGATGGATTGCGCGGACCAGCTAAAATTCGAATCGTCCGCAGCGAACAAAAAGCCTATTTCTACAAAGGCGACCAACTCGCAGGCGTCGCCCCTATTTCATCGGGAGACCTCGACCACTCAACGCCCCCAGGCCGATACAAAGTCACTGAAAAAGACATCGACCACGTCTCTTCTGCTTATGGGATGATCAAAAGAAAAGATACTGGCGAGATCGTCAACAATAACGCGGACATCAGAAAAGACAAACCTGGTCCTGGCGAATACTTTGAACATGCACCCATGCCTAATTTTATGCGATTTAATGGTGGAATTGGGATGCACACTGGGTATCTTCCTGGCTACGCAGCATCGCATGGATGCGTGCGTCTCCCCGATTATATGGCGAGAAAATTTTACGAGAATGCCAAAGTTGGCACTGTCGTGATTGTCGAATAAAACAACATTGAAACTAACAAAAATTAATTATGAATACATCACTTGTTCTTAATATATCCTCCCATGACCGACCAGGCATCATAAGCCGCCTTTCTACAGTCATTACCGATGGCGGTGGAAACTGGCTCGAAAGCCGTATGGCTCGCCTCGCAGGACAATTTGTCGGAATCGTTTGTATTGAATGCAGCGAAGAAGACGAGCCTGCAATCCGCGCTAATTTAGAATCCCTCTCCCAAGAAGGAATTCACGTTCAAGCTCTCGGACCTGGCGATGTTTCTGACTACCCCTTCACACGCCACATGCGTATCGAAATCTGTGGAAATGACCGACCAGGAATCGTCAGTCAACTCACCAAAGCTATTTCCTCTGCAGGTGCAAATATTGAGGAAATCAACACCTCCATCGAAAACGCCGCGATGTCTGGACAAAATATCTTTCACGTATGTGGAACCATTTGTCTCCCCGATCATTGCCCAGATGAGACGATTATTTCAGCCATCGAATCAATCAGCGACGACCTCACCATCGAGATCGACGCTCTGTAATCTGTGGCCATCGAACTCGCGAATATCTCTTGCTCGTTTGGCAACACTCGAGCATTAAAAAACATCAATCTCACCATTCACGATGGTGAGCAAGTAGCGCTTATTGGGCCGTCGGGGGGAGGAAAAACAACCCTACTTCGGCTCATGAGCACTCAGTTGCAACCCGATACTGGGAGCCTCGAACTTCTCGACACATCACCTCTCACTATCGCGCCCAAAAAGCTCAAGCAACTCCGCACGAAAATCGCCCTCATCCCGCAACATTTGGCTCTAGTCCCCAACGTGCGGGTTATTAGAAATGTGCTCAATGGAGGACTTGGCAAAATCAATCTTGCCCAAACGTTTCGGCAGATGATTTACCCTACAGCAAGCGAAACTGAGCACGCATTCTCGTTACTAGAAAGAACGGGCATCGGAGAAAAACTCTACCACCGAACCGACAGCTTATCGGGCGGACAACAGCAACGCGTCGCCGTCGCCCGCGCACTCTACCAAAAGCCCTCGATTTTACTCGCAGACGAACCCGTCTCAGCCATCGATCCCGAACGCGCTAAAGACATGATCAGTCTGCTTACTCAACTCTCCAAGGAAGAAGGAATCACGCTGATCGTTTCTCTGCACAACCTCGAACTCGCGCGCGAGTTTTTCCCTCGCCTCATCGGACTCCGCGAAGG
>CAZOWD010000004.1:18079-21513 GCA_964583225.1 uncultured Verrucomicrobiales bacterium
GCAGAAAAAACAGCCCCACTCCCCAGATCATGGCTAGCGTCAACGCCAGTCAATCTTTCTTCAAATCACTCGTTAGTGGCCGAAAAATCGTGCTGCTATCGCTCATTCTTGTAGCCTTTATCGGCTCATGGATCTTAGGCCCCATCGCAAACCACCTCCCCAGCCATAGCGATGGATTTTTCTCTGCGGCGCTCCACCCCACGCTTACCGATCAAAACCAAAGCCTTCCCGCTGATGCCACTCCATTTTTCCAGCGCATCCTTCGGGAAATGGCAACCACTCTACGCTACGCCTTAGTGGCAATGAGCCTCGCAGTGCCAGCGGGCATGATTCTCGGATTTCTAGCCTCGACAGTTTGGTGGCCTCAAGGAGCCAACTCTAGCACCCGATTCTCTCGACTCATTCTCCGGCCACTACATTGGGGCATCCGACTTTTTATCACACTTATCAGATCCATCCACGAACTCATCTGGGGGATCTTTTTCCTCTCAGCCATCGGAGACGAACCCATTACCGCTTGCATCGCGCTCGCGCTCCCCTTCACTGGCACACTTGCCAAAGTTTTTGCTGAGCTAGTAGATGAACTTCCACGCCACGCTCAAGAACAAGCAATTTCCTCCGGTGCGAGTTCTATTCAAGCCTACCTCACCACGCTCATCCCCCAATCATTCCCCGATATGGCAACTTACACGCTTTATCGGTTTGAATGTGCGCTTCGTTCCTCTGCCGTGCTCGGGTTTATCGGCATCCAAACCATTGGACTTTCCATTCAAAAATCATTTGAAAACAACTTTTACAACGAACTTTGGACAGAACTCTATCTGCTCATTGCCGTCATCATTCTCGTGGACGTCTTAGGTTCTCAGCTTCGGAAACGCCTCAATGCCCCCGCCCCAAACACAAAAAAAGCGCCCGAAAAAAGTTCACAAACACGTAGTTACATCAAAAAACTTCAAAAGAGCGCGCCACGCTGGAAACTGACACAAATCATCTTCTACTCAGCCTTTGCGCTCTCCTTTCTTTCTTGGTTCCCCTCCGCCGTCGGTATCCAAACCGACTCACTCATACGCACCTCTGGGACTTCAGGAACATTCGATCGCGGTGCGCGCATGAGCCATTTTTTTGAAAAAATCACCCCGTCCCCCGTTCGCGAATCCGGCAACTGGCACGACGCTATCCCTTGGGCTCAATCTCTCTGGAATGACCCTGGAAAAGAAGCACTCAATAACACCCTGCTCATTGCTACTGTCGCCATCATTTTTGCAGCTTTCGCAGCATGGTTTCTCCTTCCGTGGGCGAGTCGCACACTTGCCACCCACCGCCCGCTCAACAGCTTCCACGGCAACGCCAGTCTCGCATCACAATGGGCTTGGAAATTTCTAGGCATTTTCTCCCGCCTCATCTTTCTCGTTAGCCGTGGGATTCCCGAATACATCCTCGCTTACCTACTCATCGGTCTACTCGGCGTGAGCGCTTGGCCACTCGTGCTCGCCCTTGCCATTCACAACTTTGGAATTCTCGGACGCCTCTGGGGCGAAGTGATTGAAAACCAACCGCCTCCCGCCGCTAGACAACTCATGCACAGCGGAGCATCCCGCCTTCAATGTTACCTCCACAGCCACTTCCCCGAATCATTCAACCGATTCATGCTCTACCTATTTTACCGATGGGAAACCTGCATCCGCGAAGCAACCATTCTCGGGATGCTTGGCGTAGTTTCTCTCGGATACCACATCCAGCTAGCCCGCAACTTCTACCGAGCTTACGACGAAATGGTCTTTTACGTCCTCCTCGGAGCAGTCGTAATCTTCATCGGCGACATCACCTCATTTTTTCTAAGGCGTTCCCTTGTAAAATCTTAATACACTTCCGTTAATCTTCTCCTTTTCGCGTTTTCAGCCCGACTACGTAAAAAGAAAAGAACTCTCGAAAAGATTCCCCAAATATCGCATTGCAATTACCTCATTTCCTCCTAGCTTCCCCGCGTTATGCTCAAAGCAGGAATTGTAGGTCTCCCAAACGTCGGTAAATCCACCCTTTTCAACGCCATCACCCGCACCCGGAATGCGGAGGCTGCGAACTATCCATTTTGCACCATTGAACCCAACGTTGGCGTCGTGACCGTCCCCGACGACCGGCTCAACGTCCTTGCTGAAATCAGCAAAACGCAAAAAATCATCCCCGCCGCCATCGAATTTGTCGATATTGCTGGGCTCGTTGAAGGAGCATCTCAAGGAGCCGGCCTCGGAAACAAGTTCCTCGCAAATATCCGTGAGTGCGACGCCATCGTGCAAGTCGTCCGGTGTTTTAATAACGACGACATCATTCACGAACTCGGCAGTGTTGATCCCATTCGCGATATCGAAATCATCAACTCTGAGCTGATTCTTGCCGACATGGCTGCGCTGGAAAAACGAAAAATCTCCCGTGCCAAAAAAGCCAAAAGTGGCGACAAAGAATCTAAAAAAGAAATCGAACTGATCGACAAGCTTCTCCCCCATCTGGACCAAGGAAACCCAGCCATCACAATGGAGTTGAGCGATGATGAAAAACTCACCCTACGCGACTTTTTCCTTCTTAGCTCAAAACGCACGATTTACGCCTGCAATGTTACCGAAGATGAACTGGCAGCGGTTCAAGCAGACCCCGATAGCAATCCAATGGTCGCTAAAGTTCGTGAATATGCAGCATCTGCCCACAACGCAGAAGCGGTTGTCATTTCTGCCCGCATTGAAGAAGAACTCAGCGAACTAGAGCCAGAGGAAGCTAAAGAGTTTTTAGCCGATATGGGCATCTCGGACTCTGGCGCATCAGCTCTTATTCGCGCCGTTTACCACCTTCTCGGACTTCGCACCTACATCACCAGCGGCGTCAAAGAAACCCGAGCATGGACGATTTATGCTGGGGATAAAGCACCTGCAGCTGCTGGCGTTATTCACGGCGATTTCGAACGTGGATTTATTGCAGCTGAAGTTGTCGCCTTTGACGATCTCGTAGCCGCGGGCTCAAAAGCTGCAGCGCGCGAAGCAGGCAAACTACGTATCGAAGGAAAAGAATACGTTGTGCAAGATGGCGACGTCATCGAATTCCGCTTCAACGTTTAAATTTAAAATCTATCTCTCACGGACATGGCTGATTCTCTCTGGATGAAATTACGCAAAGTTCCGTGGGAGAAGTTCCCCCCTCACCCTGGCACAGATAAAAAAGTGCCCAAAATCCTTGAAAACTTGGCATCTCGCAAAGAACCCCGAGCGATGAAAGCCAGTCACGAGCTTTGGTCAGCTCTTTGTGCAGGTTCCATCTCCCCCGCAGCCGAGGCAAGTCTCCCATTTTTAATCGACATCCTCAAAATATCCTCCCCAGCCGTGCAATCTGAGATTTTAGATATGCTTCTCAAATTTGCGGAATCGGGTTCTAAAGAACTCATTCTCCCA
>CAZOWD010000004.1:21613-29204 GCA_964583225.1 uncultured Verrucomicrobiales bacterium
CCCTCTCTCAAATGAGACCGTCCTTATTTCATGTTCTCTTGGGAAATACTCCGAACCTGATTTTTTAGCACCTTTATTCTGATCCCAGATTTGTCCAAAGCGTCTAAATCTAAACTTTTCAAACGAGCTTGAACCTCTTTGGGAATAAGCGCTTTATCCTGTTCCGAATCATACGCTCCCTCAAAAAGAACTTTTCCTCCAGCATTTTTAACGATGATTTTACGTTTGCCATCAACCCGCCTCATCGTCACAGAACCGTCCTGATCCGACACCGTAATTGAGGAATGAGAATTCACCACCATGCCTGAATTTCTCTGAGGCAATACTCCCGCATTCCCTCCTTCTTGCAGAGACAAACTGAGCAGAGCTTGATTTTTTAGCTCCTGCTCCAATTTAAGCATGTGCTGTCTCATTTGCGCTTCAATTCGCAAACGATCCACCTCTGAAAGCATGCCACCTAAACCTTGGGACTTCGCCTGCGGATTTTCACCCGACACCCCATACTGACGAACGGGACGAACACTTAAAATAAGTTTGGTTTGGTTCTTTTTTCCCTGATGTAAATATTCCACCAAAATTTCGTCCCCTGGATTAAATTTTGAGATCAGCCGTTTAAGCTCCAACTGACTTCCAACAGGCTCGCCTGCAAAAGAGAGCATTACATCATACGCCTTCAAACCTGCCTTATCGGCTGGAGAATCGGGAACCACATGAAAAATAGTCAACCCTACTCCCTCGGCCAAACCAAACTGAGT
Organism: uncultured Verrucomicrobiales bacterium; assembly: GCA_964583225.1. Lineage (GTDB taxonomy): Bacteria > Verrucomicrobiota > Verrucomicrobiia > Verrucomicrobiales > Akkermansiaceae > Oceaniferula. The sequence continues at coordinate 22,369 of CAZOWD010000004.1, forward strand.
TGTCAAAGCCTTGGAAACCGAATTTCCACCAATCCCAACCATCGCTTCTTTTTTTTGAGAAGCGTCTGAACTTGGCAAAGTTGTCACCTGCTGGACATTCTCACTTTGTGGAGACTCAACGGCGCAAACAGGCAACGCTAGAGCCACTCCAATTCCTCCAACCCAGCAAGTTAATTTTGGAGACTTAAAAAACGACAACATCTTTATTTAATCCATTACAGATTTCATTAAAATCGACCAACTTTCCTCAATTCAAAAAAAAGAGTCTTCATCGCACACCATCTAAAAAAGGAGCCTTTGTAGGCTCCTTCTATCCCTTAGTTGGTTTCAATAGGGATCAGCATGAAATCGACACCTGGTGTCTCGACTTCAATCTTCCGTCCCTGAGCATCCGTCCCCTTGATTCGATCCACATATTCAATACGGATACAACGATGGGGCACGTTTTGCTTAGAAAGAACCACGCCACGATCTTGAGTTCCAATCACCTTGTGTGTCAACGCATCCGTTGTAAAAGTAACAGGTTGAACATTGGAAGAAAGATTCGTCGCAAAAGAAGGCATAGCGGAAACAGAAGAAGCTCCCATTACCGAAGACTCCAAACCAACAGGCGTTGATTGAAGACTAGGATTATTCATCACAACGGTCGAAGCTGATGGTGCAGCTTGAGCGACACTCGGAGAGCTTTTAACGTTCACCTGAGGCCAAGCCAAAGCGGCAACAGCACCGAGAAGAGCCACGGCGGCAGCGGCAGAAAGCATTCCTCCATTTAAGCCACCTGATTTTTTGTGACGTTTCTGAGGAGCGAACGCAACCACCTTTTCTTCGGAAGGCGTAAAATCTTGCCATCGATCCATAGCGTCACTCATCCGAGCGAGCATATCCTCTGGCATAACTGATGGCGACAACTGACTCAAACGAATCTCTAAATCACCCAAACCATCCCCTACTACGTCGACATGATCCAAATCAGAGTCAAAATCAGCCACGCGACTTAACTCAGAATCCATTCGCGCGAGCAAATCTTGGGATAAAGAATGCGGAGACATCTCCGAAAGATCTGATTCTACCGCTCGGAGATTTTTATCAAGATCGTAGTTGGTTTGGTTTTTCATGACTTTAAATGATGTATGATGAACAACTGGGATAACATTGGAACAGAAATGCCATTTGTCAAATATCAGAAAGCATTTAATTAAAATTAAATATCATTTTGTATTCGAGAAGCAGCCAACGATTTACGAAGGTGTTCAAGTCCATAGCGATACCGAGAGGCAACTGTGTTTAAAGAAACACCAAGAATTTCACTTATTTCTGCAAAAGTCCGTTCTCCCCATATTTTCATGATGATTACTTCGGAGAATTTTTTAGGCAATTGCTTCAAATTCTGCTCCAAAAGCTCACGCGTTTCATCATTTGAAGAGGAATTCTCAAACCACGGGTCAATCAATCCGCCCGTCAGAGCTCGTTGATCCGCTTCTGATTTCTCCTCACGCGCCGATCGACGATCATTTTTGCGTCCCAAGTCAATCGCCAAACGGCGAATCGTCGTATACAAATAGGGGCGCCAGGACTCTTGACCTCCATCAAAACTCCCCTCTGCCACTTTTTGAGCTAATTTCACCAAAGCATCTTGAAAAACATCTTCTGCGTCTTCGGCAGTCCGCGTCTGGTTCTTAGCAAAGAGCAACATTCTAGGTCCATGCTCCTCCAACCACGCGCGCCACGAAACAGGAGAAGACGACTCTCCTCCCTCAGAAGCACCCGCTTTATCCGAGACGGAATCCTGCTCAAAGGGGACCACAACAGAATCCTGCTCTGACACATTTTTTTCCAAATCTTTGTTTTTTGTCGACATATCACCTAGACGCTCATCCTTTCCGTGAGCGCTCTGAGAAAAAACAAACACTTTCTTTAACAAAAAATCGAGCTTTGATTTACCCTATTTTCTAAAATAAGACACATTTTCCAAAACCTCAACATTTCGCAGCAATTTTCACCAGACACTTGACCTCTACGAAGCCAGCGACTAGCACTCCGCATGGACAATGCTACCGCAGGTTTTATTCTTTTCGCCCTTTTTCTACTCTGGCTCCTCGATTTTGTATCATCACTCTTAAACATCAAGGCTCTCGACCCTCACTTACCCGAGGAATTCAAAGGAGTTTACGACGAAGAGAAATATGCAAAATCCCAAGAATACACCCGAGTTTCTGAACGTTTCGGGATCCTCACCTCTACTTACAGCCTCACGCTTCTTCTCGTTTTTTGGTTTTTCGGTGGATTTGGTTGGCTCGATTCCCTCCTCCGCTCCATGGGATGGAATGAAATCCTCACAGGACTCGCATTCATCGGCGCTCTCGTCTTTGGAAGCTCCCTTATGAACCTCCCTTTCCAAATTTACGACACCTTTGTCATCGAAGAAAAATTTGGATTTAACAAAACGACCCCAAAAACATTTATCATCGACCAAATCAAAGGCGCGGTGGTCGGAATCGTCATCGCGGGTCCACTTCTCGCCTTAGTTCTCTGGATCTTCGATTCCGTAGAAAATGCCTGGCTTTGGGCATGGCTCGCCTTCACCGCATTTCAACTCCTCATGATGTATCTCGCCCCAACGTTCATCCTACCTCTTTTTAATAAATTTGAACCGATGGAAGACGGCGAACTCAAGTCACGCATTCAAGATATGGCAAAAAAATGCGATTTTCCCCTCACCGAGATCCACGTCATGGACGGCTCAAAACGCTCCACAAAATCCAACGCATTTTTTACAGGATTCGGAAAACGTAAAAAAATAGCGCTCTTTGATACCTTGATTGAAAACCACGGCACCGATGAACTGCTCGGCGTACTAGCCCACGAAATTGGCCACTTTAAAAAGAAACACATCATCCAGCGCATGGTCTTTTCGATCCTCCAAACCGCCGTGATTTTTTTCCTCTTAGGATTAGTCACCGACCAGTCAGGAGCCTTTGCCCGACAGCTTTTTGACGCGTTTGGTGTCGAACACATCTCAACTTACGCAGGACTCATCTTTTTCATGATCCTCTTCTCGCCAGTTAGCCGCGTGCTCGGAGTGCTCGGCAACATGAACAGCCGAAAACATGAATTTGAAGCCGATGCCTACGCGGCCCAAGCTCAAGGCACGCCCGATCACCTCATCAAAGCCCTCAAAAAACTGGCAGCCGATAACCTTTCAAACCTGACCCCACACCCGTTCCCCGTCTTTCTCGATTACTCTCACCCGCCCATGCTCGTGAGGCTTCAAGCGCTCAAAAAGCTAAGATCTAAGAAATAACCCCCTCCTTGACCCGCAAAACTCTACTTAATCTCAATCACCAGAGGGCTTGTCTTCCGGTCGCCCATCTTACGTTCCCACCTCACCACGTAACCTTTCCAGAGCTTCCCTTTCGTTTTTGATTTTTTATTTTCAAACTGCAGAACGCCCCCGCACTTCTGGGTTTTAAAAATAAAAGTTTTTCCCTCCTGCGCATCCATTTTTACGGAAAGCTCGGTCACGCCACCGGCAGCCATATCTTTGTCGGATAAATCCACGTCTTCATAAGATTTAAGCGTTACAGTCTTCCGATCCTTGGCTCGACAGAATTTAATTTTATCTTTCTTCATGCGAGCCTTGGACTTTTTATCATCTCCAGAATAAGTCGATCCATACATCGCGGGAACAATCACCTTAAAACTCGCATAAAGTTCCCCTTTTTTTATTTTTCCCCGATCCACCACCTTTGCATCAAACACAAGCTGATTTCCTTTATACTGAATATGCACCTCCACTTCAGCTTGAGTTTTCGAGCTGGTTCTCGCCGTATATTTGACTTCCTTATGTTTAAGTCCCGCTTTCATGTCAGTGCTAAATCCATCGTCTGAGTCAATCGGAAGCACGGTCCTTGTTCCATTCTCCGACACAACAATCACCTCGGTCATCACTTTTACTTTTCGGCTCACTCCAATTCGCTTCCGAGATTTATTCATTAAATAAATCTCCCCCACTCCCTCGTCATTCAACCCAAATTCAAACCCATGGCGTTGATACCCTGAGAAAAAACCTCCCCAAGGAGCCTCCCCCATACACGGCAATTTTTGTGCATTCGCTTGAGACACTCCAAACACACATCCTAAGAGCACAATACATACGGCTCTCAGCTTCATTCCTTTTTGCTTTGCTGTTGAGAAACCCATAACTGTCAAATTACCCAAGCTTTTTTGATTTGCCAAGATTTATTCAAGATTCGCCATTGCACTCCTGCGTATTATTTGGAGAATCCACCCCAACGTTTTATGAACAGCCAAGAACTTGCAGACCAAATCGTCGAAACCTGCCAATGGGTGCCCATCGTCAAAGAAGAAATGGCCAAAGTCCTCGTTGGTCAAGCGGAGCTCGTGGACCGACTCATCGTCAGTCTGCTTTGTAAAGGGCACGTGCTTCTCGAAGGTGTCCCAGGTCTCGCCAAAACACTCGCGATCAAAGCACTTTCAGGATGTTTACACACGGAGTTTTCCAGACTGCAATTCACACCAGACCTCCTGCCGTCAGACCTCTTGGGCACCATGATTTACAACCCAAGCGAAGGTGAATTTTCCGCTAAACTCGGGCCTATTTTTAGCAACATCATCCTAGCCGATGAAATAAACCGAGCCCCCGCCAAAGTTCAGTCGGCACTCCTCGAATCCATGCAGGAGCGACAAGTCACCATCGGTGACACCACTTACCCGCTCCCCGATCCCTTTCTCGTGCTCGCCACGCAAAACCCAATCGACCAAGAAGGCACCTACCAACTTCCCGAGGCCCAGCTCGACCGATTTTTGCTCAAGGTCAACGTGACCTACCCAAGCCGCGCGGAAGAACTCACCATCCTCGATCGCATGGCAACTTCCGAACCGATCTACAACACAACGCCTGTAGTCGAAACAGAAACGATCACTCAAAGCATTCACCTTGTTAACTCGATCTACATCGACCCCGCCGTGCGCAAATACATCGTCGAACTCGTGCATGTCACCCGTTACCCCGCCAAAGTGGACGCCAACCTTAAAAGGCTCATCCGCTCGGGAGCATCTCCACGCGCCACCATTAACCTCGCGCTTGCTGCTCGCGCCAAGGCATTCATGGAAGGTCGCGCGTTTGTCACCCCACAAGACATCAAACATCTCGCTCACGACGTGCTCCGCCACCGCATACTCCCCAGCTACGAAGCTGAAGCCGAAGATATGACGACGGATATGATGATCGACACCATCCTCTCCAGCGTCCCCGTGCCGTAAATTTCCTAAGTCGCCCGACCTCGCACTTGTCTCTTAATATTCCCAACTTGAAACTCACTCATGGCTCTCCCTGAACCGTGGTCGATCAAATCCCGCGCACACGCCTGCTCTGTCACTGGTCGGCCGTTTGCCGATGGCGAAACTTTCTACACCGCCATTTTCCCTGACCCCGATCCCAAAAGCGACGGATACATCCGAAAAGACTTTTGCGAGGAAGCTTGGAAAACTCGCCAAACCACAACGGCTCCAACCGACCAGCCATTTTCTTTCTGGACAAGCACCTACCGCGTCCCCGTGAAAACGGAACCGGTATCCGTCACCAAAGACAGCCCTGAAGCCCTGCTCCGCCAACTCATCGAGGACGATGATGAACACACCGAAAATGCGCGCTACATTCTCGCCATCATGCTAGAACGGAAAAAACAACTCGTCGAAGTCGACTCTCAGCCTACACCAACTGGCATCATCCGCATTTACGAACACCGCAAATCGGGTGACGTATTCATCGTAAAAGACCCCAACATCCCCCTCAGCGACATCGAAAAAATCCAACTAGAAGTCGCCGACCTCCTTTCCCCAAAAAATTCCTAATTTTCATGCTTCCTTGGTTTTCCAACAATCAATTTCCACTCTACCTAGCCCCCATGGCTGGCGTAACGGATATCGTATTTCGCTCCATCTGCAAAGAACTAGGCGCGGATGTCATGGTTACCGAGTTTGTGGCGACTGAAGGAATCATCCGCCAAGACAAACGGACAAAAAAATACACTGAATTTACCGACGACCAACGCCCCTGTGGCGTGCAGCTTTTCGGAGCCGATGGCGAGCGTATGGGCATGGCGGCTCAAAAAATCATCGACTGGAAACAGCCCGAGTTTATCGACATCAACTTCGGTTGCCCAGTGAGTAAAGTCGTTGGAAAAAATGGAGGATCTTCGCTACTCAAAGACCTCAAACTCCTCGCCAGCGTTGCTCAAGGAGTCCACAAAGCCGTGGGCGAACACACCCCAGTTACCGCAAAAATCCGCATAGGATGGGATGAAAAACACATCAACGGCCCCGAAGTCTGTCACATTTTAGAAGAAGAAGGGATGCGCGCCATCACTGTGCACGGCCGCACCAAATCTCAAGCCTATCGTGGCGAAGCGAACTGGGACGTCATCGATGCCTGCGCCCGCCGAGTCCGCGTGCCCGTTATAGGAAATGGCGACATACATAGCGGAGCCGATGTCAAACACCGCAAAGAAACCACCGCAGTTGCAGGGGTCATGATCGGTCGCGCCGCCATGCAAAACCCGTGGGTTTTCCAAGAGGCAAAACACTACCTTGCCACAGGAGAAACTCCCCCACCCGTCTCCGTTCACGAGCGATGGAAAATGATCATCCACCACTGCGACAAAGCAATCGAATCCAAGCGCTATGGCAACGAACGCCAAACAATCATGGCGATGCGTTCTCGGCTCATGGCCTACTGCAAAGGATTCCCTGGAGCCAAGCCACTCCGCCAAAAACTCTGCCACGTCGCATCACTCCAAGAAATCAAAACCATGGCC
>CAZOWD010000005.1:0-25772 GCA_964583225.1 uncultured Verrucomicrobiales bacterium
GTAAAAAGTTTTGCGAATTTTTGAAAATCGGGCTTCCATTTGTCCGCCGCTGTCTGAGCGGGTTTCCCTTGATAGATCAATGTTGTAAGCTTTGGTTTTGCTTGATTTATCTTATTTCTCCTTAATAAAACGATCTTTAAAAATTTTAAAAAATTCATGAGTGCTGCTGTAAAGTCTTCAAAGGCTAAAAGAAAACAAGATGATGCTATTAGCTCTGCGGATTCGCAGAAATTAACGATGTTGTGGGATGGTGTTTCCAAAGTTTTGCAGTCGTTAGTGAGCCCGGATGCTTATAGTCGTTGGTTTCTTTCTGCGCAGTTGGTTTCGATGAATGAGACCGAGGTTGTTTTGGCTGTGGAGAGTGATATGCATCAGGTTTGGATTGAAACCAATTACCTGCCTGAAGTGCAAAATGCTTTTTCTCAGGTTTCCGATATGCCGAGCAAGGTGAAAATTGTTGTGGCTGATGAGTTGGAAGCAACCTCCTCTTCTCCGTCTTCTTCGAAGAAGACAGCCGAAAGCTCTAGCGCAGCGTCATCTCAGCAACCGAGTGCCCAGGTGTCTTCATTTGGAGAAAGCTCGGGAGGGAGAATGTCCGATGATCAGATACAAAAAAGGCTTCGTGATGCAGGCTTGAATCCGCAGTTTAGTTTTTCTCGTTTTGTGGTGGGCCAAAACAACGAGTTTGCGCAGGCCGCTTGTGAAGCTGTAGCTTCAGCAAAACAGAATATTTACAATCCGCTCTTTATTCATGGGGATTCTGGGTTAGGAAAAACTCATTTGATGCAGGCGATTGGCCAGCGTATGATGAAAGAGAATTCATCGGTTCGGGTGGTTTATTTGACCTGTGAAAAATTCACGAATGAGTTTATTGAAGCTCTACGCAAAAAGACCATTGACCGTTTTCGCCGTAAATATCGGAGAGCTGATATTTTGTTGATTGATGATATTCAATTTCTTGGTGGCAAGGAGCGTTCGCAGGAAGAATTTTTTCATACCTTTAACGAACTTCTCGATTTGCAAAATCAGATCGTCCTCACTTCAGATCGTCCCGCATCTGAGATCAAAAACATTGAACCTCGACTGATTTCTCGTTTTGAGAGCGGATTGACTGTTGAGTTGTCTCCTCCAGGAATGGAGACGCGCTTGGCGATTCTTCGTCGTAAAATGGATGACTGGGATGTTTCTTTGAGTGATGATATTTTAACGATGTTGGCTGAAAAAATTCAGAGCAACGTCCGCCGGCTCGAGGGAGGTTTGGTAAGAATTGCGACGTATGCTTCTCTGGGTTCTGAGCAAATTACTGTAGAGCGCGCCCAGTTTTTATTGAAAGATATTTTGAGGGAAGAGGGGCAAAAACGGGTAAATATCGACGCCATTCAAAAGGCTGTAACCAAACATTTTGACCTTCGTTTGGCGGATATGACAAGCCGTCGACGCCCTATGAATATCGCGTTTCCTCGTCAAATAGCTATGTTTTTGAGTCGGAAGTTGACTTCGTGTTCTTTGGTTGAAATTGGAGATGCCTTTGGTGGTCGCGATCACGGAACCGTGATTTATGCATGTAAGAAAGTCGAGGAAGTGATTGAAACTGATCCTCAAATTAGAGATGCTGTTGAGATTTTAGCTGCAGATTTGCAGAGGAAATAGCCTAGTTGGCTGAACCTTTTAAGGTGAAGTGATTCATTTTGAGAGGTTTGTCATATTGGGGTTGAAAAATATTCAAGTTTTGTTAAAGAGTGCTTGCGTTGGTGCGAGAATACTCCAATGTGTTGCGCACATTTAACTTATTGAATAACCTGAACACCCACCTATGAAATTTTCCATCAGTAAAGAAGCCTTTCTGGAAGCACTCCAGCAAGTGCAACACGTTGTTAGCACTCGGGCAACCCTTCCCATTTTGTCCAACGTTCTGATTGAAGCTGTTGACGGAAAGCTAAAGTTGACAACGACCGACTTGGATGTGGGCGTGAGTGGAACCGTCGACGCGATGGTTGAAAGAGAAGGGGCGACAACTCTTCCTGTGAAGCGCTTAGTGAGCATTGTTGCTCAGCTTCCCGCTAGTGAGGTGGTTGTTTCTGTCGATTCTAAAAACCACGCTAGTATCAAGTGTGGTCCTAGTTTTTTCAAAATTATCGGTTTGGGTGAAGAGGAATTTCCTCCACTTCCTACGTTTGAGGAAGCTTCTGAGTTTAAGATTGCACAGTCCGTTTTTCTGGATGCTATTAAAAAGACATCTTATGCTATTTCAGAAGATGAAACACGTTATGTGTTGAATGGTATTTATGTTTCTTTCCGTGAAGGGAAGATGATTTTTGTAGCGACTGATGGACGTCGTTTGGCGATGGTTGAAAACGATCTTGAGTTTCCTGCAAGCCATGAGACAGATATCATCGTTCCAACAAAAGCGATTAACGAGCTTCAACGTATGTTGGGCACAGAAGGGGATGTGATAGCGCGTCTTAGCGGAAATCAGATCAGTTTTGAGGTTGGGGAAAGCGTTATTGTAAGTAAGTTGATTGAGGGTAATTACCCGAATTACAAGCAAGTGATTCCCGGACAACGCAAAGAGCGGATTACAATTAACCGTGAGGAGTTCCTTCAAACCGTGCGTCGTGTGTCGCTGTTGACTTCTGAGAGTTCAAATTCAGTAAAACTCACCTTTAGGAATGGATGTATCGATGTGCAGGCCAATTCTAAAGAGATTGGTGAGGCGAACGAGTCGATCGTTGTCGATTATTCAGGGGAAGAGTTTGCCATTGCATTTAACCCTGGATTTCTCATGGCTCCGTTGAAGAATTTGAAGGACGAGGTGATTTATCTCGACCTCATCGATGGAATGAGTCCTGGCGTGATCCGCTTAGAGAGTTCTTTCCTCTATGTGATTATGCCAATGCGAATGACTTCCTAAAGAGATTTTAATTCATTTTAAAGAATCCCACTAAGTGTTGAGCTTGGTGGGATTTTTTCGTTAGGGGAGTGGGAGATGGCGTTGATTTGGAGCTTGTTGGAGTTCGTTGTGTTTCTGTTGAAACTTTTAAAGGTGAAAAATCTTCCAGAATTCCTAGTGGAATGAAATCTGAATTGTGCTATAGAAATGGCGAGATGGAAGAGGAGCGAAAGGAGGAAGATGATAAAAGTTTAGAAGCTGCTTACGCGCATACGCGGAAGAGTTTGATTGCGCGACTGGATAATTGGGAAGATCAGCGCACTTGGGATGATTTTTACAAAACTTATTGGAAGCTCATTTACTCCGTTGCTATGAAGTCTGGCTTGCGTTCTGATGAAGCTTTTGACGTGGTGCAAGAGACTATTTTATCGATAGCGAAGCAGAGTAAAAAGAACATGTATAACCCTGAAAAGGGGTCGTTTAAGGCATGGTTGATGCATATGACGCGTTGGCGGATTAATGATCAATTCAGGAAGCGTAAAAAAGACACAGCTATGAGCGTGTGTGAGTGGGGGGAGGATGGAAAAAAAACGTCTATTGTAGAAAGTATGGAAGATACGAAAGCTGGGACGTTGGAGCGGATTTGGGATGCAGAGTGGCAGAAGAATTTGGCGGATGCTGCATTAGCTCGAGTAAAAACTCAGGTTTCTCCCAAGCAGTATCAGATTTTTGATTGTTACGTTATACGAGAGTGGGACGCAGAGCGTGTTAAATCTCAGTTGGGGGTGAGTATGACTCAAGTATATCTAGCGAAACACCGTGTTGGTAAAATTTTAAAAAAAGAGCTAGATCGCTTAAATAAAGATGAGGGGTAGATTGCGTCCAGAGCCAACAATTCCAGATCATAAGGTGCTTCGCAAGATTGGCGGGGGATCTTACGGAGAGGTGTGGTTGGCGCAAGGGGTGACAGGGGCAATGCGCGCTGTAAAGGTGGTGTGGCGGGAAGATTTTGAGGACGAGCGCGGGTTTGAACGCGAATTTGAGGGGATTTTAAAGTATGAGCCGATTTCTAGGGATCATTCTGGGTTGGTGAATATTTTGCACGTGGGGCGAAGCAAGGGGGACGAAGAGTTTTATTACTATGTGATGGAGTTGGGAGATGATCTCCTTACGGGTAGTAAGATCAATGCCGTAGAGTATGAGGCTCGAAACTTGCTTACGGATTTAAAAGCTGCTGGAGGGCAACCGCTCGATCCTGATTTTGTTATAGAAGTTGGGTTAAGGCTTGCTGAGGCATTGGCGTATTTGCATGAAAAGGGGTTGGCGCATCGCGACATCAAACCATCTAATATTATATTTGTTGGGGGAAAGGCGAAACTCGCCGATATTGGGTTAGTGGCGACTCGAGGTCAGATGACTTTTGTTGGCACGGAGGGGTTTGTGCCTCCTGAAGGACCTGGATCGGAGCAAGCGGATGTTTATGGTTTGGGGAAAGTGCTTTATGAGATGTCCACAGGGAAAGATCGATTGCAGTTTCCTGAGTTGCCAGATGCTTTACCCGATAAAATTAATCCGAAACGCTGGTCAGCTTTAAATCAGGTGATCTGCGATATTTGTGATCCTCGGGTATCAAAAAGAACGATAAAAACGGCTTCGGATTTAGCCGAGGCTTTGCGGAGATTGTTACGAGGTAAACGAGTGATACGGCGTCGCTGGAATTCCGCTTTGATGGTGTTACCTATCGTTGCTATCTTATTCCTTCTCGCTTGGGTATTGCGGGATCAAATTCCTTGGACTCTTCAGAGAAATCCCAAGGTGACGGATCTCAATACCCCTCAAAAGAAAGAGACGCAGTATGGCTTTGTCAAGGTGCTGAGCGATTTGGATGATGTGGAGGTTTACGATGAAAAAGGTGAGTTTCTAGGCCTTACTCCATTAAAAAATATTCGGATGGTGGCGGGAACGCATTATGAATTTGAATTTAGGCTCGATGGGTATCGAACGGCGCGTAAGGCGGGAGTTGTAAAACCCAATGTAACGACGATGGTGGAGCAAGTTATGTCAGTGTATGCTCCTCCAGTAGTCGGAGAGGAGTGGGTGGATCATATGGGTGTGTATTACCAACCTGTAGATGATTATCATATCAGTCTCAGTTATGTGAGACTGTTTCAATGGAGGCGTTATGAAAGGGAGGTAAAAAAGACGTCAGAAGCTGAGGTTATTCCGCATAGGGAACACGGGAAAAATCAGAAAATTGTTTTAGTGAGCAAAAAACAAGCTGAAGATTACTGTAAATGGCTGACTAAAGGCGCCATCAAAGAAGGTTATCTCAATGAAAATCAGGAGATAACTCCGAAAATAGATACTGGGTTTAATGAACCCGCTCTGACAAAACGCGCCAAAGATGAATCTCTACGACCTTTTCACTGCGTTGTAAAAAATATAGCGTTTGCGCATTTGGCGATTCATTCGTCTCCTGAAGGTGCAAGTGTGTTCATCAATGGCGTTTACAGAGGGGTTACTCCGTTTTCATTAGAAAATGTGAAACCGGGCGAGCTTGAGTTAACTCTTTCCTTGGAGGGATTTAGGCGTTTGACGCAGCAGATAAAGCTTAAGGATTATGATCAACGTGACATCAATGTTGAATTGCAACGAAACAACAGCGTGGTCTTTGGTAAAAAGTGGCAGAATAGTCTCGGGATGCGCTTTGTTCCCGTGAAGAAAAATTTGATGGTTTCTGAATGGGAAACTCGAGTTTCGGATTATGAAGCCTATGTTAAAAGCGCAAAGGTAAAACCTCCCAAACCTCCTGGTTTTAAGCAGGGGAAAAATCATCCCGTAGTGAAAGTTTCACGTCAAGACGCCAAAGATTTTTGCAAGTGGTTGACTGAGCGAGAACGAAAGCAAGAGCGGATTTCCGACGAAGACTCCTACCGGTTATTGACGGATTGGGAATGGAGTTTTGTGGCAGGGTTGGAGGAAAACCCTGGTCAGTTGCCTTCTGAACGAGAATTGCGTCAGGTTGATTTATTTCCGTGGGGGGTATCTTGGCCTCCCGAAAAAGCTGGATTTAAAGTGGGGAACTTGGCGGATAAAACCGCGGCTCTGGCCGTGGATATGCGCCGAGATCGAACCCTTTTTTATTATGACGATGGGTATGCAAAAACTGCTCCCGTAGGATCGTTTCCGTCCAACGAATTTGGCTTGTATGATTTAGCGGGTAACGTGCACGAATGGGTTTCTGACGATTACCGAGGAGTTGGAGAATATGGAATTTTGCGTGGTGGAGGGTGGAATAGTGCTGAAAAAGAGCACCTTTACATTACTCATCGCAATGTTGTGCGCCCCTCTAAAGTGAGTAATGCGTATGGCTTCCGCATCGCTTTAGTCAAAACGCCTATAATTTCTTCATCTCAAGAAAAGAAAAAGTGATCCGTTTTTTCTGGAGAGTTTTTTTGAGTAAAGGGGAATCAACAGGGGATTAGTCAACCTCAGCGAGCACATCGACACAAAGCTGACTCCACGTTTCAAGTCGATCGTAATAGTCGCCTTTGAGTTCTTCCAGCGTCAGTAGGCTAAGGTTTGCAATGGCGTCTTCGTTGGCTCGCACGTCATCGTTTTCGAGATCAATGATATGAACCACACCAAGGTGAACTTCTCCTACGCTGTTGGAGTCGTCATTTAAAAGAGCGATAATTCGGTTGGTATGATCACCAGAGATAACGAGTTCTTCTTCAATTTCGCGCTCAACACCCGCCATGTAAGTGTCCATTCCGAGGTTGTCTTCGCGTTGGTCGATGGGGTTGATATGCCCGCCAATGCCAACTGAACCACTTGCGTGAAGGCGCGATTCTCCGCCAGACTTGCCTCGAGTGTAGTGGAGATAGCGCGTGGCTTGAGTTTCATCCCCCTTGATTCTAAAAATACAGTAGGGGATGAGTTGTTTATGAGATGGATCGGCTTCGGCCTTACCACGATCCATGAAAAAGTTGTTTTCAGGGTTGAGTATAACTGGGAGGTAGCGATTCACCTCGGTGTTGATTCCTTGGAAGCTGCCTAGCTCGTTGAGTAGGTCGCGGGTGATGACGAGAATTTGCTCTCCTTGATAGTCTTTCATGAGAAATGTGGCTGTGCTGTTGCGTGGAATGTTTGATAAAAAATCCGGAAGCCCTCCTGAAATAGGAAAACTTCCGGTTGAATGATTGGGTTTCGAAATTATCCCTTTGGTTTATCCTTGACGGTGCTTTGGATGCGCAAGTCGCGGAGTTGTTTGAAATCTACCGCTGCAGGAGAAGCGGACATGATGTCCATTCCCTTGTTGTTTTTAGGGAAGGCGATAACCTCACGGATTGATGTTTCGCCACAGATGAGCATCGCAAGACGGTCAAGTCCAAGAGCGATTCCGCCGTGTGGTGGAGCTCCGAATTTGAATGCTTCGAGGATGTGACCAAACATGCTTTCTTTTTCTTCTTCGGTGACTCCGAGAGCCGTGAACATGGCGCTTTGAAGGTCAGCTTCGTGAATCCGGATGGATCCACCACCGAGTTCGTATCCGTTGAGAACCACGTCGTAGGCTTGGGCGCGGAGCCCTTCGTAACGGGTGTGTTCCTCGTCGGCGGAAAGTTCAGCTTTGGTTCCTTCGATAAGTTTGGCTTCGTCTTCTGGGAGAGGACGTGTGAATGGGTGGTGCACGGCATTCCATTTGTTTTCCTCTTCATCGTATCCGAGAAGTGGAAATTCTGTAACCCAGAGGAAATTAAGTTCTTCGTTTCCTTCGAGAAGGTTTTGGAGCTTGGCGCATTCTAAGCGGATACGTCCGAGCACTTCACACACAGATTCCCATTCGCCAGCACCAAAGAGGATAAGGTCGCCTGGTTCGATGTTCAGTTTTGTGCGCAGCGCCTCAACTTCGGAATCGGTCATGCGTTTTACGAATGGCGAACGCCATGTTGAGCGATCTTCATCGCGCACTTGAATGTAAGCGAGGCCTTTGGATCCCGCTTCGATAGCTGTTTGAGTGAGTTTTTCAATTTGCCCCTGAGTTGCTCCAGAGAACCCTTTGGCGTTGATTGCTTTGACCACACCTCCGTTGGCGATAGCTCCAGAGAAAACACGGAATTCACAATCTTTAAGGTCTTCTGTAAAGTCGACAAGTTTGTAGTCGAAACGGCGGTCTGGCTTGTCTGAGCCATAGGTGTTCATGGCGTCATGCCAAGTCATGCGGTCAAACTGAGCAGGGATGTCTGCATCGAGCGTATCTTTGAAGACTTTGCCAAGAAGACCTTCAATGAGAGCGATCATGTCATCGGCAGTGACAAATGAGGACTCGACGTCGATTTGGGTGAACTCAGGTTGGCGATCTGCACGGAGGTCTTCATCGCGGAAACAGCGAGCAATTTGGAAGTATTTTTCAATACCTCCGCACATGAGAAGCTGTTTGTATTGCTGTGGCGCCTGTGGAAGAGCGTAGAAACTGCCTGGGTGCATGCGTGATGGCACCAAAAAGTCGCGGGCTCCCTCAGGTGTGGACTTGGAAAGGATGGGAGTTTCAATTTCGCAATATCCGTCGGCATCGAGGAAGTTGCGGGTAGATTGCGTGATGCGGTGACGTAGGCGCATGTTGCGGGTCATGCGAGCACGGCGCAGGTCGAGGTAGCGGTATTTCATGCGCAAGTCCTCATTGGAAAGCTCTTTATCAAGCTGGAAGGGGAGCACATCAGATTTATTGATGATCTTGAGATTGGATGCTGAAACTTCAACAGCGCCCGTTTTCATGTCGGGGTTGATGGTTGATTTTCCATCTATTTCAGGGCGTTCTTCAACGATGCCTGTGACTTGAATCATGTCCTCACTCCGGAGAGTTTTAGCAAGTTCCGCAGCTTTGGCATTTTCTTCAGGACGAAAAACAACTTGAGTCATTCCTTCGCGGTCACGGAGGTCAATGAATGCGACGCCACCATGGTCGCGGTTAGAATTTACCCATCCGATAAGGGTGACAGTTTCTCCGATGTTGGAGTGGTGAAGTTCGTTACAGTGGTGTGTTCTCATAGTAAAAAGTGTTAGGGTGATTAGGCGATCAATGGACCGTCTGGGGAGTTGAGGTGGTTTTGGATGATTTCGACAAGGTCGCTGTCGGGTGAAATGGTTTCTTCGGAGCGAGAGGCTAGTATTTTTAACTGAAGTTCAGGGAATTCAGCCCCCACAACGAGAGCAAAACGTGCTCCAGATTGTTGGGCTTTTTTGAACTGCTTACCCACGTTGAGCTTGGTCATGACGTAGTCCACGGAGATTCCATTTTGACGAAGTTTTGAAATAACTCCGAGAGCGTTGTGGCGCTGGTTTTCATCTGCGATGACGACAAAAACATCGCAAGCTGGATTGCGTGCAAACCACGCCTCCATTTCCATGAGCGCATGCGGAGTTTCCTCGATAAAGTTGCGGATTACCATGTCGCCCATAGCAAATCCTGTGGCAGGGAGATCGGTTGACCCCAAGGTGGCGAGTAAGCCGTCGTAACGACCGCCACCCGCAACGGCGCGCATAGATTTTTTAATGTCGAAAATTTCAAAGACAACGCCTGTGTAGTAAGCAAGTCCACGAACGATGGTGAGATCGAGCTCAAAATACTGATCCAATCCGCGCGCTTTGAGGTTTGCTTGAATGGTTCGGAAGTCTTCCGAAGCGTTAGATTCATCGTTAATAAATGCATCCACTTGTTCGCGGGTGACATTAAATTCAGCAAGTTTTTCGGCGATCGCTTCAGGCTTTAGCTTTTCTAATCGGTCAATAATCGAGAGAAATGCGGAAACGTCAGAAATTTGATATTGCTCGCAGAAGTTGATCCAGCTTTGTCGGTCTGAGGCTCGGAGCACGAAGTCTCCCGCTTGAAAACCTAGAGCTAGCATGGTTTCGATACTGAGAGCGATGAGTTCGGCATCTGCAGCAGCGGAGCCTTCGCCAATGATGTCAGCGTTAAACTGAATGAATTCACGGCCTCGACCTTTTTGCGGTTTTTCGTAGCGAAAGCAGGGACCAATTTCGAACCATTTAAGTGGCTTGGGGTAATCGCGTTGGTTGGCTCCAACGATGCGAGCTAGGGAAGCTGTTAATTCGGGGCGAAGCGTGACGTCGCGCCCCCCTTGGTCGTCAAAACGAAAGAGTTGCGTGGTGAGTTCTCCGCCAGTTTTTTTCATGTAGAGCTCCGTCGATTCCAAGATAGGAGCTTCGTATTCTGTAAATCCATACCGATGGGCGACATCTCGCCATACGGAAAATAAATAATTACGAACCGCACAATCACGCGGAGTGAAATCCCGGAAGCCGGGTAGGGACTGGAAACGCTTATCTGCCATGCGGGCGCGGGAATGGCACGAATCCTCATGCTTATCAAGTTAAATGGGGTAAAAAAAGCTTTGTTGAGGATATTTGAAAGTCTTTTTGTTCTGATCGTTTTTGAGTGGCGGATGAGAATGTGGATTAGGGACTTGTTGGATTTCTCATTTTCTATTTTGGCTTCTAGGGTTGACACGGAGAGGGTAAACGCAGAAATTCAAAGAGAAATCCAACTTACGTCTTTTCTGATTCTTTAAAATTCATTTTGTTATGCTTGCTACCGAACGCCATCACCAAATACTCAAATCTCTTTCCGAAAATGGAGCTGTGCGCACCAAAGACGTAGCGCAGAGCCTTAAGGTGACGGATGAAACGATTCGGAAAGATTTTGAAGTTTTAGAAAAGCAGGGTTTTTTGGTGCGCACTCACGGTGGTGCGTTACCTCCGAAGCGTGTCATTCGCGATCTCACGCTGAATGAGCGTCAAATGATGAATCGAGAAGCTAAAAACGCGATTGCTAAAGCTGCTGCTAAAAGAATTCAACCCGATGAAACTATTTTTATCGATGCTAGTTCAACAGCT
The DNA here is from genome assembly GCA_964583225.1 of uncultured Verrucomicrobiales bacterium. Lineage (GTDB taxonomy): Bacteria > Verrucomicrobiota > Verrucomicrobiia > Verrucomicrobiales > Akkermansiaceae > Oceaniferula. Next base: position 10,805 of record CAZOWD010000005.1, read on the forward strand.
CTTTCATTAACTCAGTATCTTCCCGATTTTAGTATGACGGTCATTACAAATTCTCACGATGTTATATCGGCATTGGGAAATCATGAGCATATTGATCTCGTTTGTACGGGAGGGCTTTATGAAAAACGTTCTCGCTCGTTCATTGGGCGCGTTGCAGAGAAAACATTACTGCGTTATAACATTCATCGGATGTTTTTTTCGGGAAATGGAATTGATTTAAAACGGGGAGTGAGTGAGGGAAATTCCCGTCAGGCTGCTTTTAAAGAACATGTGATTGAGGCCGCTGACGACGTTTGTTTTTTGGCTGATGAAACCAAAATTGGTCGATCTTCCGCATTCTTTTTTGCCGATTGTTCTGAAATTAGCACGTTAATAACAACTCGTAAGGCGGATGAAAAAATTTTAGCAGCTTTAAAAAAACAGGGAACATTAGTGCTTTGTGTGTAGATGTATAAAAATAAATTGGTTATGAAATGGTTACTTTTTTTGAGTTTTTTGGCGTTGGGTTCCAGCTTCGTTAAGGGGGGTGAACCTAAAAAATCTGAGCCCGAAATTAAAATTCATGTGATTAGGTTGCTTCCAAAGCAGGATGTTTTAGTAGAGTTGTCGAAATTTGCAAAGGAGCACAACTTGAAGGCCTGCTCCATTATCAGTAGTGTCGGAAGTTTGACTGACGTAGCACTCCGCTATGCCAATGAATCTGGAACTACTCATTTGAAGGGGCATTTTGAAGTGGTTTCTCTCTCTGGGACTTTTTCTTCTGTGAGCGGAGCGCATATACACCTCGCCGTTTCTGATAATAAGGGGCGGACATTAGGGGGGCACATGATGGAAGGAAACCTTGTTTATACGACGTTAGAACTCGTCATAGCTGAATACCCCAAACTCGTTTTTAAACGCGAGAAATGTAAATTATCAGGGTATGATGAGCTGAAAGTTTATAAACAGTAGCTCTTTTTGAGTCAGTTCAATATCCTCGGGGCGAATGCGCACGTGGATGGTGTTTTGATTGGTTTTGATATCGTGATGCTTGCAAACGCTTGCAAGCATCGCAATTCTCTCTAAAACCTTTCCACGACTTATGAAACCATTTGCCTTTTTCCTTTTATCCGCGTTGCCACTTTGGGCGCAGGATGTTTCAAAAACAGATTCCTCTAGTTCTGCATTGGATCCTACGGTAACCCGAGAGCTTATTTCTCAGTGGGTGAAAACTGAGCGGATCATTTCTGAAGAAAAAACGAACTGGCAGGTGGAAAAACAGCACATGCAGGAGTTGCTCGATCTTTACCAGAAAGAGCTCAAATTATTGAATGAGGAGCTTTCAAAAGCTGGTGCGTCTGCTGAAATGGTTGATGAAAAAAAAGAAGCTTGGAGTCGTGAGCTTAAGGAGTATCGGGAAGCGCAACGGTTATTAGCGGATACCATGGCGCGTTTATTGCCTCGGATGCGCGGACTTATTGCTCGGTTACCAGAACCTTTGCTGGATCGTATTGCGGCTGATGTTGATTTTTTGAAAACGCCCGAGGCGTTGGCTAAGCCTCGCGATGTCCTGAAGTCGATGTTGTCTGTGATTTCTGAATCGGGTCGGTTCAATCGGACGGTAATCGTGACCGAGGAAATTCACCGTTCTTCCGATGGAAAAAAAATGACGGTGGATGTTCTTTACCTTGGTTTGGCTCGCGCATTTTACGCATCTTCCGTTGGAGATACCGCAGGGATTGGTTTGCCTGGGAAAGATGGATGGACGTGGCAGAATAAACCAGATTTGGCGAATGATGTTCGCAAAGCGATATCCGTGTATCGTAAAGATAGTCAACCGCAGTTGATTGAGCTTCCCGTTTCTCTTAATCACCATCTTTCAAGCAAATAAGCTCATGAAAACTTTCCCTTTAATAGCCGCGTTGGCACTTTTTCCATTGCTTGCATCTGCAGAGAAAAAGAAAGAGGTCGCTTTGCCTAAAAGTCAAGTTGTGGAATCGATTCAAAAAGATTTGGCCGATGCTCAACAGCGCCTCACTCAACAGCGAGAAAAGATAGCGGTTGAGAAGCCCAAGTTGGCAAAATCTTTTGATCAAATGCGCGCAGATTTGATAGAGAAACGCCGACTTGTGAGGATTGCTCGGATGGCTAAAGCTGATCGCGATGCCATGCTGAAGGCGTTGGAGAAAAAACATTACGTAGCTGCGCAGAATGATCAATTTATCGATAGTCAGCTTCGGGATTATGGACTGATGATGGAAACGTTTTTTTTGCCAGGCGAGGAAAAACTTTATTCTGAAGCTGTCGAAGGAATCCATCATGCTGACTCTGCGGGGAGTTTGCCTGTTCAGCGACTCAAAAAACGTTTAGCAATTCTTGAAACTGGGATGGATCGCTTGGAGGCGCAACTTGGGGGAAGAACTTTGAAAGCTGAAGCTGTGGCGCCTAATGGAGAGGTGAAACCTGGCACTTTTGCGATTGCTGGGCCAGCGGTTTGGTTTGTTTCAGATGATCAGAAATTGGCGGGAGCGGTGGTACGAGAAAAAGCAACCCAAATGCCACGCGTGCGCCCAGGGGAGCGCGAGTCGATTCAAGCTGTGATTTTGGGAGGTGAGGCACCTCTTAAAATTGATTTCACTGGAGGTAAAGCGCTTGCTTTAGCCTCGCTGGAATCTGACCGATTGGATATTTTCCGAAAAGGTGGGTTTTGGATTTGGCCGATCCTTGGGATTGCGCTGATTTCCGCCATCGCTGGGGTGTTGAAGTTGATTCAAATTGTTCGCATTCGCACGCCACAAAACAACTGGGTAGCGGGTATTTTGGAATCGATTCGAGAAGGCGATTTGGAGTCGGCAAAAGCCAAAGCGTCTCAAGTGGTTCATCCCGTTGGGAGCGTAGTTCTTCAATGTCTCGACTACGTTAAAGTGGGGCCTGATGTGGTGGAGGAGGTGCTTTACGAACAGCTCATTGGCGTTCAAAATAAACTTCAAAGTGGACTTCCTTTTATTGCCATAACGGCAGCGACCGCTCCTTTGCTCGGATTGCTCGGCACTGTGGCGGGAATGATTCGCACGTTTAATGTGATTACGGTTTCGGGAACAGGCGATGCCAAACCTCTGGCGGGTGGTATTTCAGAAGCGCTTATCACAACGCTCTTTGGTCTCGTGGTTGCAATCCCAGCACTTATTATCCACGCGCTTCTTTCCCGCCGATGCCAAGGGATTATCCAGAATACTGAAAAACTAGGTCTCACGCTCGTGAACGGATTGAGAAAAATCAAAAACCATTAAAAATCTATTTTTCGATCAATCGTTACGGATTGTGCCGTTCATGTTCCATATTTAACTCAGCTTTTTACTCTCATGCTTACCGAACTCCAAAACGTCCTTAACCAAGGTGGCTTTGTCCTCTGGGCATTGTTGGCGCTGGGTGTTGGGCTGTATTCGATGCTTGCCGCTACGTGGTTTGGATTACAAAAGGTAAAAAAAGAAGTCGCGGCGGAACTTTTTGAGAGGGCGACTGAGACTGATCGAAGAACTCTCGTGCGACAATTTGCAATCTTTGAGCTGGATCGGCTCGCGTGGGTAGAGCGGCGTTTGCCATTTATTGGAGTGCTTGCGGGTGCTGCTCCATTGGCTGGTTTGTTGGGAACCGTTTCAGGCATGTTGTCCACCTTCGCTGGCCTTGCAACCAGTAGCCAAGCGCAACCGATCGATCGTATTTCTGTGGGGATTTCTGAAGCTCTGATCACGACTCAAGCGGGGTTGTTGATGGCGATTCCCGCCACATTTCTTTTAGCTCTGCTCCGTAGTCAAACTCAGGCAACACACGCCACTCTTCAGCAACATCTTCACCATTCGTTAGCCTCGCAACCCGACACTTAACTTTTTATTTTTATGCGCCGATTTCGACATTTTACCTCCGATGATTCGTCTTCTTCGGAAATTAATATCTCACCACTTATCGATGTGGTGTTTATTCTGCTGATCTTCTTTATCGTGACCACTGTGTTTGTGGATGAAACGGGGGTGGATGTGAAAAAGCCGCGCGCAGCAACGGCTGAGAGCTTGGAGAAAAATTCGATTTTAATCGCGGTAACCGCAAGTGGACAGGTTTATCAAGGAGGACGCAATATTGGGGTGTCAGGCGTGCGTAGTGTCGTCTCAGCTCTTTTGGAAAGTAATGAAGAGATGCCTGTGATTATTCAGGGCGATGCCGATGCAAATCACGGAACCATCGTTAAGGTTATCGATGCTGCAAACTTAGCGGGAGCTAAAACTGTAAGTCTCGCTACTGCCAAGTAATTTTATTTTTTTCTGATGCCTCTTAAATCCATTTTTCTAGGAATTGCAATCACCGCCATTTTGTTGGCGATGTTGGTTGCAACGCGGATGATGGTATTGGTGACTCCTGTGGAGGAGTTTGAAGTGCGGGATATTGATACCGTGGAGTTATCCGATCCTCCGCCTCCCGCTCCAGAGGAAAAAGTGGAGGACGATGTGCCGCCACCACCAGCAGCTCTGGCGGATATGTCTGTTGCCATCGATTTAAACCAACCCGCCATCCCAGTTTCGCCAATGAAAGTAGATCTTTCTTTGGCGGTTGATACGTTTTTTTCGGATGAACCACCATCGCCATTGCCCCGACCTGTTGTAAAGCGACCAACTGCCAAACACAAAGGACCGCGGGGAGGACAGTCGCTTTCTCGTCCCAAAGTGAAACGCGTTGTCGCTGTAAAATCTCAATACAGCATTGGTGAACTCGATCAAAAACCGCGTTTGCTCCGTAATCCATCGGTGAGTTTTCCGAGGTCGATTCGCCATGCTAAGAGTGGTCGAGTTGTCGTGCGCATTGCCATTTTGCCTTCGGGGCGCAGTCGGTTTATTTCGGTGATTTCAGCGACACACCCCGCGCTCATCCCGCTGGCTCGGAGGATTGCAAATGGCTCTCGATTTACGCCGCCTACCCGACAAGGCAAGGCTGTAAAAGCGGTGATGACCTGGCCGATAACTATCAGAAAATAATATGAAAATGAAAATTCCATCTTTTGGCTTTTGCGTGCCATCCCTTTTAATTTTCTCAGCTTTTTTAGGAGTGCCAATGGCGTCTGCAGTAGGTGCGGTCGATCCGTTACCTTTGTCGTCTCAATACTGGAAAGACGCTTCGTTTTTGAAATCGTTTAATGGGTCGTATCGGATCAATGGGCGCATCGAGCCCACGGTAACAGGGGAGGAACGCGCGTTGTTGATTTCGATTCAAAAGCTCATGGCAGATGGTAAGCGGGAGGAGGCTCTGAAAAAGTTAAAGGAGAGTTCGTTCGCTCACTCTTCAGCCGCGATTGCATTTAATATTGGAAATATCGAGTTTGAGTTGGGGCGACTGGAAGACTCTGCAAAAAGTTACCAACGCGCTCTTGAGAAGTTTCCGAATTTTCGTCGAGCCCATCGCAACCTTGGATTTGTGTATGTGCGGGGGAATCATTGGGAGAAGGCTATGAAGGAGCTTGAGGAATCGATTCGGCTAGGAGATATGGATGCGGCTACTTTTGGCCAGTTAGCGTATGGAAGAATGCAAAAAGAGCAATTTGCTTCGGCGCTTCAGGCATATCGTTTAGCGCAAGTGACTCAGCCCGAAAATATCGATTGGAAAGCGGGGGTAGCTCAGTGTTTGCAATACCTTCAGCGAAATGAAGAGGCGTTGGCGTTGATCGATGAAGTGATTCGAGCGCGCCCCAATGAGCCATCGTATTACCTTCTCCAAGCGTCTATTCAACTTTCGTTGGATCAGAGCGATCAAGCAATTACCAATTTAGAGCTAGTGCGTCGTTTAGGGCAGGGGAAGTTGGATGCTGAAAACCACCTCCTTTTGGCTACGCTCCATCTGCGGGCTGGAAGTTCCCGTTTGGCTCGGCCTTTGATACTGACCGCTTTGAAGATGAAAGAAAAACCACCCGTTTCTGTGGCTTTGAACGCATTGGAGTTTGTGACCCAAGTGAGGGATTGGAAACTAGCGCGTGAGGTGGCAGATGCCATTGGGGCCGCTTATCCTAAGATGGAGGATGCAAAACTCACCCAGAAAAAACAACGCCTAGGGGCATTGATTGATATTGATTCGGGTGAGGCTCCTGAGCGGGGCGCCAAGGTGTTGGCGTCGCTTGTAAAAGTGGACCCGCTCGATGGCTCGTCGTTGATTTTACTTGCAAAATATCGGGCAGGTGAAAAACGCAATCAAGAAGCTGAAATGCTCCTGCAACAAGCGGAACGAATCGAGGCATCTGCTTACGAAGCCGAGGTTGAACTCGCCAAATTGTATGTCGGTATGACCCGATACCGAGATGCGGTTAAACAGCTCGATAAAGCGCTTAAAATTACTCCTAGTGAGTCATTAAAAAACTATCGCGCTGCTGTAAATCATTTGGCGGAAGCGGCAGAGTGACCGCTTGAAGAGTTTTGGTCATAAAAAAGCCCAGAGTGTTTCAGGCACTTCTGGGCTTTTATTTTTGGATTTGTTGTTTATTAGGCAAGCTTGAGACGCTCGTCGCTGGCGAGGAGGTCGGTGAGTGCTGACCAGCCTTCGGGCGTCTGCAAGTTGAAGGTGTGGAGATAAAGAGCAACGAGTGCAGGCTCGTGTTTCTCAAGAAGTTTATCGACGGCGGTTTTAAGTTTTTCGGCATCGAGTTGCTCGGGGAGTTCTCCTTCGACTTGGCCTTTGCCATCGTGAGGGATTTCGAGGCTGTCGCAGAATGAAGCAAGCATTTCTTCCTGACCTTTCATGAAATACACTTGAAGCAGGTGCTCGGCGATCATGTCGCTGGTTTTGAGCCCTAGCGTTTTATGCATCCATCCAATTTGTTCGACGACTGGCTTTTTCTGAAGGTAAGCGAGACGCATCTTCCGGTTGGTCGCGAGGCTTCCTAGGGCTGTTTTGTAGAGCTCGCGATCGGTGTCGCGCATCCACATGAAGAGGTCTTGAACGATGGATGGTTTAACGTTTTTGAAGAGTTCGTGTGCGGTCATTTTTAGATTATAGTTAAAGAGTTTGAGAGGTTTGTTGAAGGTTGTTTAGATGAATTTAACGGAGTGTTTTTTGCTGAGTCGGAGGACGTTTCCAGCTTCAGGTTTTACTGAGGCCATAGGATCGGTGAGTTTTTCGCCATCGAGTTGAACGGCTCCAGTTGTGATAAATTGTTTGCGGAGTTCTCCGTTGGATTTTTTGAGATTAAATCCCGTTTGGAACGCGTGAGACGCCAGAATGAGCACGTTGAGATCGGCGGGAAGATCAGCTAGTGCAATTTCGATAGCTCCTGCGGCGGTGTCACGTTTGGAGAAGCGAGCTTCCCAAGTGGCGCGAGCTTCGGTGGCATCTCCTTCGCTGTGGTAGCGAGCGGTGATTTTGGCTGCGAGTTGTTTTTTCGCTTCCATCGGATGGAGCGCTTCATCGCGGGTTTGTCCGAGAAGTAGGTTGTAGTAGCGATCCATGAGTTCATCAGAGATGCTCATGAGTTTGCCAAACATTTCAGTAGGTGGCTCATTTACTCCGACATAGTTGTGGGAGGATTTGGACATTTTTTTCGTGCCGTCGAGTCCTTCAAGCAGTGGCATTAACATGGCAACTTGCTGGGGCATTCCTTCTTCTTTTTGAAGGTCTCGGCCTACGAGAATGTTGAAAAGTTGGTCGGTTCCTCCAATTTCAACATCGGCTTTGATTTCGACGGAATCCCATCCTTGCATGATAGGATACTGGATTTCGTGGAGGCGGACTTCTTGTCCTTTTTCGATTCGGCCTTTAAAATCTTCCCGCTGGAGCATTTGCTGCATGGTGACGCGAGCGTTGAGCTTGAGGACTTGTTCGTATGTCATGGAACGGAACCAGTCGCCGTTATAAACGACCTCGGTTTTTTCTTTGTCGAGGATTTTGAAGGCTTGTGTGGTGTAGGTTTCGGCGTTGGCGAGAACTTCCTCACGCGTGAGTGGGGGACGTGCTGCAGAGCGGCCTGTGGGGTCGCCAACGGTAGCCGTGAAATCTCCAATCAAAAGGACGGCGGTGTGGCCAAGTTCTTGGAATTGGCGCAATTTTTCAATAGCGACGGTGTGGCCAAGGTGAATGTCTGGAGCGGTGGGGTCCACGCCGAGCTTGATTCGGAGTGGGCGACCGAGTTTTAGTTTTTCTTTGAGTGCTTCGACACTGAGGACTTTGGCGGTTCCTGATGTGAGGATTTTTAAGGCTTCTTCGACGTTATTTTCCAAATCGTTGCTCATGGCGCGCGGAGGTTGTATGGATTCTGCCTCTGTGTCGAGTCGGAAGATAGGACTTTGAGAATTCTGTGTGGAGAGATTTTGAAATCTGACGGCTAAATGAACATTTAATTAAAATTAAGTTTTTCACTTGTGTTCTGATAATGCGTTTGTTACTTGTCCGACCTGCGTTAAATGATTAAAGGTGATGGATATTCAAAACAACGATAAACAAACAGAGGAAGAGGACGATTTGTCACTTGTGCTGGATCAGTATGGGCGGAGACGTTTTATTGGAGTAGCTGGAATAACTGCTCTGGGCTCGCTTATTTTTTTAGAGGAAACCAAGGCTGGATTTTTTGGTTTTGGTTATGATGCTTCACCTGTTCGCGGGATTGATCCGCGTTGGGTAAAGGCGAAAGGTTTGGAAGTGAACCGCTATGCAAATTTTGTTAAAGACCTCGGTTTAAAACATATAACGCCACGGATGGTTTTGGCTCCTCATTTTAAAACGAGAGGAGGGGTTATTAATCACATTCCACCCCGTAAAACGTGGAAAAAAATGGCACCTTCATTAAAAGCGATGGATCTTCTATCTCAGGAGATGGGAGCTCCAGTTAAAGCGATTGTTTCGGCGTATCGTTGCCCTCGTTACAATCGTGCTGTCGGAGGTAAATCGCATTCCTATCACATGAATAACCAGGCTCTGGATATGCAGTTTTATGGTGCTTCTCCTTGGCGGGTTGCCAGCGTTGCTCGTTTCCTTCGTAAAAAAGGAAAATTTTCAGGAGGCGTTGGACGTTATAGCACTTTTGTCCACATGGACACGCGTGGATATAACGCTGACTGGTAAGCTGTTTGCGAAGGGCTCGTTAGCGAAACTGGTAGGTTTTGTCTTTAACGGTGACGTCAGGTGGGACGTGCGTGTTTTCAAAAATATCGTATCCCTCTTTCAGATTTTTCCAAAAAGCAAAATGAGGAGAGGTTTCTTCTTTTTTGAGTCGGTCTGAGGTCATTCGGAATGGGAAGCTGTGCACGCGGAAGAAAGGTTGACCTTGGTTGAGTGCGCATGCGCAGAGCGTGTAGATTTCTTCGATCCCGGGGTCGGTCATGGCAAAGCATCCGATGGATACTCGGTTGCCATGCACCATGATGAACGAGCCAGTTCGATTGTGGGTTTGGTCATAACTGTTGGGGTAGCCAATATTGAAGGCTAGATGAAATCGACTATCCGGTTTCATCTGAGAGCGTTTTACCCAATAAAATCCTTCAGGAGCTTGGTGATCGCCTTCTTTTGTTTTTGGACCGAGCGTGCCCGACATGGCGGCGATGGGGTAAGTTTTGAAGAATTTGAATTTTTTGCTAGATGTTTGTTGAACCCAGACTTCAAGTTCACGAGATTCTTTGAAGATTCGGATAAAGACGGGCGATCCAAGTTTGAGGTTTAGCTGAGCCAGCGCTTTCTCTAACTTGGGTGAGTTGCGTTTGATTGCGTCTTTTTCACGAAGATCTCCACGTGCATAATCTTCGGCTCTGAGAGTGTTTTTTGGGGACATGGTTTTGGTGTGTTCTCCCCAGCAAAGAAATCCGAGAAGGATAGAGCAAAGAAAAACTAGGGAGGTTTTCATCTCTGTGTGTTTTCTTGAGGTGAGATTAATGGTCTTTATGATTTCTGCGTTGAATGGATAACGTCGTGAGAAGTAAACCAGCAATGATGATGCTCGAAAGAACCCAGAGGCACGCGTGAATGGTTTTAGATGTTACATCAAACCAATATTTCCATTCTGCTAGAAAAATGCTTCGGCGTTTATTTTGATGGATATCGACGCGGTCAAGGTCAGCTTTTGCTACGAGTAGTTCGGTGCGGTTATTTACAAAATAAGAACTGCATGGTTTGGTTTTGATGCTTGGATCTTCAGGGTAGGGGGGGATATCCATCAGATCGTCCATGCTCCCGTATCTCCCGGCATGAACGATTTTTTTACAAAGAGCATTGGCTTCATCGGCATTTTCCGCTTCGGATGCCATGAGTCGGGTGAGAGCGGTTTTGAGAATGTCGAGTCGTTCACTTTCTTCTGGCGTGAGTCCTTGAGCCATGTCGCCAGCCATACGCAAGTCATTGCGTTTTTTGAGAGGATCTATGTCGTTTTGAAGTTGTCTTCGGTATTTTTCAAATTGGTTTTGAGTGGCTTGGCTGACAATAATGCCTTCGTAGGCGTAGCGAAGCGGCATGATGCGGGCTGGGACGGGTTCTACTCCGGCTGCGCGTCCCTCTTCGGCTCCTTGGAAAAGTCCGCGGTTCATTTCGCTAAAAGGGACGAGTGCTCCCGCTAAAAGAAGTTGAGGCACGAGGAGCAGGGGGACTGAACTGAGGGCAGCTCGCTCGGTAGAAACGATGGAGGAAATAAACATGGCGATAGCCGTTCCGCAGAGAGCGGTAAAGGTCATCCATCCCCAGTGAATGAGGAACATGTTGTGAATGTTGAGCATTTTGTCGCCAATCCAAATATAGATACCACACTGAAGACCAGCTAGGATTGAGAGGGTGAGAAATTTGGCTCCGACATAAAGAGCGGTTCCTGAGCGGCAGTTTCTCTCTCTTCGGAGCACGGGGGAATCACGCAGGATTTCTGTGGCACTATTGGTTAGCCCCAGAAACATCGCAATGGTAGCTGAGAGGAAAAGGTAAACGGGTAGGTGAAGGCTGGTATGAAAATTATATTGTCCTTCGGGAGAGGAGCGAAGTGTGACACTAACTAAAAGAGCCAGTAAAGGAGCTTCGAGCAATAGACTGTAAATCGTTCCTTTATTTCTAAATTTTGAGAGGAATGACCTGTAAAAATGCGTGCGAAAGAGTCGGGACCATTCTCTCCATCGCTGTTTGCGCGAGCGGGTTGGAACGCTCATGTGCTCCTCGTTTACAAGAGGAGTGTCTCCTAAGAGAGTCTGAGAAGGCGTTTTGCCGCTTGCGTATTCGCCAATCAGTTTGTCACTTTCGAAGCGTTCTTGCCAGAAGCTAGGTGGGAAACGCCGCACGCCACCGCCTTCTTGTCCCGTGAGTCCGTGAAGGGGAGTTTCTAGGACATCAAATACAAAATCAGCCCCTTCTTGTTGAATGTTTTTTCTGCGAGGAATATTGATCTTGAGCTCTTTACAAGCATTGAGGAAGTAAAGGTTCATTGCTTTTGGAGAACCAAAAAAAGCAACTTTACCTCCTTGGTCGATCATGAGCACTTTGTCAAAAAGGTGTAAAACTTGGGCTCCGGGTCGGTGAAGCGAGGCAATCACGATTTTATCGCGGGATAGGGCGTGGAGAGTTTCTGCGACGTGTTCGGAGTCTTTTGAAGAAAGACCAGAGATAGGTTCATCAAAGAGAAGAATTTCAGCAGAGCTACTGAGATCTAACCCTAAATTGAGTCGACCACGTTCACCGCCACTGATGGTTTTTTCTCCTGGAGATCCGACGCGGCGGTGGGATAAGTGTTGGAGGTCGAGTTCCGCGAGAATCGAGCCAACTCTTTTGACGTGTTCGCTACGACTGAGATTAGGGCGGCGGATACTTGCAGCATGAGAGAGGTGTTCGTGGACGGTGAGTTGCGGGTTGAGCGCTTCTTCTTGAGGCATGCTTCCTATGAAAGGAGCGAGTTTACTTCGGTTTTCATAAAGAGAAACCCCGTTGAGGCGCACATGTCCGCTGGTTGGTTTGAGGTGGCCTGCTAGAGTGGAAAGTAGAGTGCTTTTTCCGCTCCCGCTGGGTCCGAGAATACAGAGCATTTCTCCGCGTTTGATGGAGAAATCAATGTTGTCGAGGGCCGTTTTTCCCGTGCCAAATTGGTGGTTGAGTCCTTCGACGGAGAGTTCTCGGATGACTGTGCGTTCTTCATCGAGTAAGCTTTCACTAAAACGGCAACGGACAGCTTGGTTAGGGCTGAGGCGGATAAGTGATCCGTCTTTAAGTTTGTCGCCATTGCGAACGGTTTTTCCGTTGACGGTGATAGCGCGTTCGGAGTGGATGACTTCAATTTGTCCTTCGGCTTTGCTCGGGTTGAATTTGATCCGTAAAATAGCTCGAGGTGCAAGGCCCGCAGTGAGCAATACGTCACCTTTCTTTTTGATAGCTGTCGGGTCGTTGGAAACGATGGATTCTAGTCGACTTGCATCGATTTGAAACCGATGCCCCTTGGCAATGGATTGTTTGCGGAGAGTATCTAAGGGGATTTCAATTTGATCTTTGAAAAGAAGGTGATCTTGAACTGAAAGGATGTGAGATTCTCCGCGTGTGAGTGGTTTTCCTGAAGGAAGGGAAATATCTGTATCAGCAAGAGCTTCGACTAATACGTTGAGACCAAAATCGAGTTTGATGGTGTTTTGTCGGGAGCGATTTTGCGTTGCCGTGATTTGACCATTAATCTCATTAAGGTAAAGGCTTTGGCGCTGTCCGGTTTTTGCAGCATTGAGAAATTGTGCAATATCTTCGGTCGTGAGCGTCCAGTTAGGCATCTGGATGTTTTGGTGCTGACGCAACCTGAGACTTTGCCCCGTTGCGAGAAGACAACCGCTAACCCAGATAGGTTCCTTTCCTGTGTTGCGGATGATAATAATGTCTTTGGCCTGATAAGCGCGGAAGGCTGCTTTATGTCCAGTGTCGGGAAGGAGAACATCCGCCGTTTCACTGTCTGGAGAAAAAACAATTTTATTGAAAGGCAACGAACCACGGTAGTCGTTGTTTTCCATTTCTTTTAAGATTAGCTCTCCAGCTTTGTCCTCTCCTAATGAGGACATCACCTTTGAAAATGCTTCTTTTCCCAAAAAGGAAGAAGACGATGCGGTTATGATGAGGTAGAGTTGTAGCCCAAGAGAAAGTCGCTCGTCTTCGTTGAGTTCATCTTTCAGGTTTTCGGCTATGCGCTCGGGAGGTTTTGGGTTCGCCAGCGCACGGTGAAGACGCCGAGAGAGCCATCTGTGATGCGCTTCGGGAAAGGCATGTCGGAGAAGGTCGAGTGCCACTTCGGCTTCGGCGCGGTCTACTCGGTTATCTAAGGAGAGAAAAGAGGCAAAAATATCGATGAGTCCTCCTGCATGTTTGAGTCCGCCAGGTGAGGAACGTCGAAAAAATGGAATACGAGCCACCCATCCGTTTAGAATGGGAATGCGGATCGTTGGAGAATCATCAGGAGTAACCACGGAAGGAATCCTGATCTAAAATGGAAGAGAGCGCAAGCGTCCTTAGCGGTTGCGTTTTTCTAGGTAGACGTTGTGGGAATTGATGGCTTGAATTCCGAGAACCGCAGCAGTTCCTAGAAGCGTTTCTTCTGAAACCGTGCGGGGAACTTGTGCTGCGGGGCGGGCTAATCCCATAATGAATTGTCCGTAGTTTTGGGCACCGAGTAAATGTTGCAGGAGTTTGAGCGAAATATGGCCAGCATCAAGATTCGGAAAAACGAGCACGTCGGCCGATTTTTGAGAGATTGGGTAGGTGAGTTTTATTTCTGCCGCAGTAGGGTCGAGCGCCACATCTGCTTGGATCTCACCATGAATTTTGAGGTCTAGGTAGTTTTTTTCAATTTTTTGACGAGCTAGCTCAGTAGCAGCTTGGACGCGTTGAGCGGATTTGGTGTAAGCGCTTCCTTTTGTGGAGTGGCTCAACATGGCGATGTGAGGTGTCCGCCCTAAGAAATGTCGCGCTAATTTTCCTGTTTCAACGGCGATGGATGCGAGTTGTTTGACGTCGGGTTCGGGGATGACTCCGCAATCGGCCAAGAATAGGATGCCGTCTTTTCCAAAATGTTTGATGTTAGGAGGGGCTACCATAATCATGGCTCCAAATACTTTTGGAACTTTTTTCAGAGGTTTAATCATGGTGATTGCTGCTCTGAAAACGGTTGCGGGCATCGATTGGTTTCCCGCAATCATGCCATCGGCATGACCGTATTGCACCATCATGGCCGCAAAATTTTGAGGTCGAGAGACAATGTCGCATGGGTTGGCGATGATTTTACCCCGGAAGCGGGAAACTTTTTTTAGTCGTTTGCAGAATAATCCAATTTCTGAAGAGTTTTTGGGATCAATAATACTGACAAATGTCATGGAAATGCCTTCATCCTCTGCCATTTGGCGAATACGTTCTCGGTTTCCTAGAAGGATAGGGACGCCTATTTCTAGTTCAACCATACGAGCTGCGACTCGGAGCACGCGAATGTCTTCGCCATCCGCAAAAACGATACGTTTGGGGTGACGCTTGAGTGGTGCAAATAGGTCGGCTGTTAAGACGTTAGCTTCTGGAAACTGAAATGAAGTGGGCATAATGGTGAGGCGTGGGTGCCGCTTGATTTGATACTGCAGACTAAATCGAATAAACGGGGGAGATCAAGAATGAAGTCGAAAATCCTTAGTCACATACGTAGAATTTTGTAAAATTTAGTGTTTTTTGAAAGGTGTTGGATCTTTGTCGTCGTGGGGGACTTTGTATTTGATTCTGAGTTGTTGCAGTTCGTTTTTCATGCGTTTTATTTCTCCCGCATACTCGGGGTTACTGTAAACGTTGTTCATTTCGTGCGGGTCTTTTTGTAGGTCGTAAAATTCCCATTCATCATCGGGTGGAAGTTGAGTTGGTTTGCCCGTCTTAGGATCTTTTACTTTGTAGTTCGGTCCGTAGAATCGGATGAGTTTGAAGCGTTTTTCAGCAACGCCTTCATGTTTCCGGACGGAATGAAAACCAGGAAACTCGTAATAACGGTAGTAGAGTGATTTGCGCC